>CAJAXB010000070.1 GCA_903946795.1 uncultured Candidatus Saccharibacteria bacterium
ATTGAAGCCCATATGGAAAAAGGGCGCGGTCCTGTTGCTATCTGTCTTGTCGACGAAGGCACACTTAAGAGCGGTGATTTTATTGTTGCTGGCAATACGTATGCAAAAATACGAAACCTTGAATCTACAACAGGCAAGCCTATAGATAAAGCACTGCCTTCTACTCCAGTAGTAATTACAGGTTTTAAAGTATTACCTCAATTTGGTGATGAATTTGAAATTGTGCAAAATGAAAAGGCTGCTCGAACGAAATCTCAAAGTATTGAGCGTCAACGCAAAGAAGATGGAACCACTCAAGACATTGGTAGTGGTGAGCTAATACGACTTATAAATCGGTCGAATCAAGTAACTGAAGTTCCAGTCATTATTAAGGCGGACGTTCAGGGTTCTCTCACGTCTGTGATCGACAGTATCAAGAGTCTAGACAACGAAGAAGTCGTTGTACGGCTTGTCAGTAGCGGCATTGGTCCCGTTAGTGAGAGCGATGCCCATCTAGCACATACCTCAGAAGCAACAATTTACGGCTTTAATGTTGGCCTTCCAAGTGATATTAAGCGCATTGTTTCTAGGGACAAAGTAAGCGTGCGCCTTTATAGCATAATTTATGAATTAATTGACGACGTAAAACAAGAACTTACTAAATTGTTAGCCCCAGAAGTAGTAGAAAAAGAAACAGGGAAACTTACCGTAAAAGGAATTTTCAAAACAACGAAATCCGAGATAATTTGTGGTGGAGAGGTTAGCTCTGGAAAGCTAAACGCACCTTCACTCGCACGCATATACAGGGGTAAAGAAATTCTCGGAGAAGTTGAAGTTACTAATCTCCGCCGCGGACCTCAAGATACTAAAGAAGTCTTTGAAGGAGAAATGTGTGGCATGAATATTGCTACGCAGCAACGACTGCAAATTGAAGAGGGCGATACTATACTATTCTTTACGCGCGAAAGTGTGGCACGTCAGCTCTAGGAAAAAACAGTCATGGAAGATGCTCCACGAAACCAAAGAGAAGACGAAGAGATACTACCTCGTCCGATTGCTGAGTCTTCCGACGAGTCTTATAGGTATAAAAATTTATGGCGTAGGTTTGGACTAGGAAGACTTAATACTGAAGATAATAAAATAGAAATTTCTTCGAGTGACGACGATGAGGATGAAGATGACGAAGAAAATGCTGTACGACGTCAAAGTACCAGTGAACGAATACCCGCCAAGGACAGTGCTGAAAATTGGGCGTACAGTAGATTCATAAGGATACGAAGAAAAATTAAACCATTATTACCTCAATTAGAGACAGTAGTAAATAGTGAAGATATAGTTCAAGACACGCAGCTTGAAGCTACAGAGCCAATCACCAGTGGCAATTACCAAGAAGATCAGGCAAAATTAGATGCTGCGGTTGAATCTACAGAATCTACAATGCAAGCAACAGACACAATAAACGAGAGGACAGAGACTACGTCGAGCCCCGAACCAGAAAGCATAGAAGAAATACTCCGTAGACGTAATATGAATAACGAATTTATTCAAAGGAATACGTACTCACAGGATGGCCAAACCGAGCAATTATCTCAAGAAAAAGCTATTATAAAGCCCGCTTCCGAGCAAATTATGCACAAGCCAACGACCACCTTCGACCGTTATCTAGAAAAAAAGAAGCAGAAAAAAATGATTAACAAAATCACTGATAAAGAACTGCATGACATTAAAGAGGATCAAAAGAAGCTTAGAGACGAACTTGAGTCTAAAATTATAGAGTCAGAAAAACAACACATAATTTTGAAACAGAGTATAGAGCAAGAAGCAAAAAACGCTATAAACAGGGAGAAACCTGGTGTTAGTAGTACAAAAAACAACATAAAAAACGAAAAAATTCAGAGTGTTACGCCGTTAAATAAACTCGAAAAACCTTTTGTTAAGATCAGCGAACAGGAATATAAGCAACAACTGATTAACGAGAGCAGAAATGAAATTAAGCGACTTTCAGAATTTCAAAATACGATAGAACACGTTGAATCTTTAAAGGATACAAAAATTACTAGTGAGAAAGCTTTCGAACGTCGTCATGAAGTCATGGATGAACCTCGAAAAGCTATGAACACAAATTTTGTACCACTAGCTATGAATGAGCGTATTGAAATGGAGAAGTCTCTTAAACGCATGCAAGATGAACAAAAAAAGCATCAGCGCATTACCATGCCACGCATTGTTCGTGAAATTAAAGATTCTCCAGAATCAAAGCATGCCATGAAGTCTGGTATTTTTGGTGCAGTTGTTGGTGTTGCATTGTTTATTATTATTTATGCTTTAAGCTGAGTATTTTCTGCTAAAATATAGGTATACGAAATGAGGAGTACAACTTATGTTTAAACTAGACAATAACCTATTAGTAGAACTTGGGCTCGGCTCTTTGCCCTCAGACGAAAAAAACAAAATGCTTAATCATATATATGAAACGCTCGAGATGCGTGTTGGCATGAAGCTTGCTCAAAAAATGACCAATGATCAGCTTGATACTTTCGAGGGTTTTATAGATAAGAGTGATGATGCTGGTGCATTGAAATGGCTTGAAACTAACTTTCCTGACTATAAACAGGTTGTAGCTGAAGAACTAGATACTCTTAAAACTGAGATAAAGAATACGGCTCCTCAAATTATAGCTGCGTCGCAAAATAGTGGTGAATAATTTACCGTAGCAGATGTGAGTTGCCTGCAAGAAAAGCCTTGATTGGCATAGTTGTTTTTCCTGCAGGCCTAACTTCGTCAACTGATAGACTTTTATCTTTTGTACCAATCATCAATTTATCTTTATCTATAATTTTAG
>CAJAXB010000071.1 GCA_903946795.1 uncultured Candidatus Saccharibacteria bacterium
TGGCCCAGGTTGTGTCGATAACGACGGTCCCGATCCTTGGGGTTATTGTACGCGGCAATGTGTGTCTTATACGGCTTGGGCTGTTGTTGCATCAGGTCGTTCCGCACCAATGTACTATGGCAATGCACGTGATTGGGTTGCAGCTGCGTACGCTCGAGGTATAACCGTATCGCGTACTCCACAACCTGGTGATGTTGCGATTAGCACAAGTGGATACTGGGGTCATGCAATGTACGTAGAATCTGTTGGAGACGGTACATTTAATACGTCTGAATACAACACGTACCTTAACGGTCAACTATCGTATCAGACGCGTCGATATTAAGCGCTAGCTAGCTGATGCGCAGATGGAAGAGTACAATAACGGGTGAAATAGTATGAGGAGTATTTGTGAGCGAATTTCAAACAAAGCAAACTAAGACTGAATTATCAACTTCAAAGAAGGTCATTATATTAGTGCTCGTATTTCTGGGGGGTTGGCTGTTCGGCGCAGGGCAGATGAACTTCAAGGCAAATAAATCCACGACCCAGAAAAGTCTACCAAGTAATCTTAATTATGCCGATGTAGAGCGAGTATACGATGAGCTTCGCTCGAACTATGATGGCGATCTTGACGTCAATAAGTTGATGGACGGCCTAAAGGAAGGTCTTGTTGCAGCCAGTGGAGATCCATATACAGAGTATATGTCACCTGATAAGGCGAAAGATTTCAGTGGTCAACTTAACGGAACATTCGAGGGTATAGGCGCATATCTTGGCAAAAATGACCAAGGCAATGTAATCGTTATATCTCCTGTAGATGGTTTCCCTGCAGAGAAGGCAGGACTGCAGCCAAGAGATGTCATTGTTGCAATTGATGGAAAAGATTCTACGGCCTATTCCGTTGACCAGGCAGTCGAGAAGATACGTGGACCAAAAGGAACAAACGTAAAACTTCGTGTAATAAGAAATAGCAAAGAGGATTTATCTTTTGATATTAAGCGAGAGCAAATTAATATTCCAAGCGTTGAATCAAAAGTTATCAATAATAATATTGGTTATATAAAAATTTCGCGCTTTGGAGATGACACATCCGCATTGGCTCGCAAGGCTGCAGAGAAATTCAAAGCAGATGGTGTCCAGAAAGTTATTCTTGATCTACGAGGGAACCCGGGCGGCTATCTTGACTCAGCAGTCGATGTTTCAAGCCTATGGCTGAAAGATAAGACGGTACTGACCGAACGTCGTGACGGCGTAACTATCAAGACCTATAAAACTCGAGGCAGTGCACCGTTACTTGGCATACCGACAATTGTTCTCATTGATGAAGGAAGTGCTAGCGCAAGCGAAATTACAGCTGGAGCACTACGTGATAATGATGCAGCAACATTAATTGGTGTTAAGAGTTTCGGTAAGGGCAGTGTACAACAACCGCAAAACTTAGATAATGGAGGAATACTTAAGGTTACTGTTGCTCGTTGGTATACTCCAGGTGGAAAAAATATAGACAAGCAAGGTATCCAGCCAGATAAGAAAGTTGAAATATCAGTTGATGATATCAAGGCCGGACGTGATCCGCAGCTAGACGCTGCTGTTTCTCAGTAGTAGCTCTATAATCTGTTGTACTTTGCATTTAGAACTTTAAAGATACCGTAAGTTCTGGTAGTATCATATGTATAAAGAGAGGGATATGACGTTGGCCAAGCCAGTTAAGTATGTATTTGTTACGGGTGGTGTTTTATCCGGATTAGGGAAGGGCATAACAGCCGCCTCAATCGGAAACATCTTAAAGGCCCGCGGATTATCCGTCAATATCCAGAAACTAGACCCTTATCTCAATGTTGATGCTGGTACATTAAATCCTGCTGAACATGGAGAGTGCTTTGTAACGCACGATGGTGCTGAAACAGATCTCGATCTAGGTCATTACGAACGATTTCTCAATACGCAATTAACACGTAACAGCTCAGTTATGAGTGGACGCATTCTTCGTCAACTGATAGATGATGAACGTGCTGGTAAGTTTTTAGGACAAACAGTACAGGTCGTACCTCATTTTACTAATGCAATTATGGATGCTGTCATGACTGCAGGCAAAGGTTTTGATGTACATATTGTAGAAATAGGCGGTACTGTTGGCGATTACGAAAGTCCAGCATTCTTTGAAGCAATTCGTGAGCTTGGATCTGTCGTTGGACTTGAAAACTGTGTATACGTGCAGGTCGTTTATCTTCCATATTTGTCTACGAGTAAGGAAATTAAGACAAAGCCTGCACAGAATGCAGTACGAGATCTTAGAAGTATGGGAATACTCCCCAATGTACTTGTGGCACGGAGTGAAATACCAACCAACGGTCAAACACGAACAAAGCTCAGTAATTTCTGTGGAGTTCCAGAAGCCGGTATTGCTATATTACCAAACGCTCGAACGGTTTATGAAGTGCCTTTAACTTTGGAAGAACAGGGAATTGGAGACTATATAGTTAATAGGCTGAAACTTTCTGCAAAAAAACCTAAGCATGCTCCATGGAAAAAGCTTGTCGATTCAATTATCGCAAAACCTAAGAAAACGTATCATGTTGGCGTAGTCGCTAAGTATCTTGATAACCAGGATACCTATATGTCGGTATTTGAAGCGTTACGTGCCGGCTCATGGGCTGAAGGTGTCGGCCTTGAAATTACTTGGGTAGATGCGGAATCACTGAAATCAGAGGACGCAATTACAAAGGCATTGAAAGGACTCGACGGTATTGTCGTTCCCGGTGGTTTTGGTAGTCGTGGTATAGAAGGTAAAATTGCTGCTGCTCAATATGCGCTCAAGCATAAGGTTCCTTACCTCGGTCTATGTCTCGGTATGCAAGTTGGAGTTATTGCAGCTGCAAGAAGCGCTGGGGTACGCGAAGCGAACTCTACTGAATTTGCACCTAATACTACTGATCCAGTTATTCATACAATGATCGGTCAATCTGGAAAAGAGAATACCGGCGGAACGATGCGTCTAGGAGACTACCCGTGTGTGATAGAGAAGAAAAGTGTAGCTGCATCACTCTATGGCAAGACAACAATCACAGAACGTCACAGACACCGGTATGAAGCGAATAACGCGTATTTGTCGCAGTATCAGGATTGGGGCATCAAAGCAGTAGGAAAATCTCCAGACGGTAAGCTTGTTGAAATGATTGAGGCAATAAACCATCCATTCTTTGTTGCGAGCCAATTCCATCCTGAATTCTTATCGCGACCAAATGTTCCACATCCTATGTTTAAAGGCTTTGTTGCAAGTTTAAAAAGGTAGCTCCTCGCACAGATTACTTGCAATCCAAGCAGTAATCTATTAGCATTAGCTGTATGGATGAACAAAACTCAAAACCCGTAGACACAAACGCACATAAAATTTTACTCGTTGAAGACGATGACGCACTCGCAAGTGTGTATCTCAAACGTCTGCAAGCAGAAGGCTTTGATGTGAAACGTGTTCCAAATGGAGAAGACGCACTTGCTGCAGCAATAGAATACAAGCCACATCTTGTCGTACTAGATATTATGATGCCAAAAGTAAGTGGATTCGAAGTCTTAGATATTATGCGTAATACTCCTGAGACTGCAAAAGTGAAGATTGTCGTACTTTCTGCATTAAGCCAAGATAGTGACAAAGAACGAGCTATGAGCCTTGGCGCAGACGATTATCTCGTGAAATCTCAAGTTGTTATTTCCGATGTTATTGAAAAAATTAAGCACCATCTTACAGTTTAAATTGGTTTGGTGATCGGCAGCGCTTATGAGCGAAGACCAACCCCTAGCCAGTCATGAGCACAGTAGTTATATTCCTGTCGAAGAGCAGCTGAGACCTCATGAACCCATTCTATTAAATCCCGATTTTCCATTGAGAGAAGAGGATGGGTTTAATGTGTTGACTGATATACATACAAATCGAACGTCTATGGACGACCCTAGGGCTGATTCATTTATGATTGTTGATCTTGCAGCCGCACCGGGCGATATGCACGGTAATAAGTGGTTTCAAGGATCATTAATACATAAGAGTACACGATATTTACTTGTAGATGCAGACCTACATAATATTGATATGGAAAGAGATAAAGGCTATAAGGGAGTTCGAACAGGTAAAACTGTTACAATTGGCAGCGCAGATGAAACAGCGGTGAGTCGATTCAATCCTTCTGAATATGTTGATAGTAATCATTTTTCTGTAACACTCTTAGAAAATGGGCAATTACAAATTCAAGATAATGGTTCATCGCATGGAACCCGTATACGTTTTGGCGCTCCAAACTATGAGGATATAGACGATACTACACACGAGAAAAATCCAAGAAATGCAGAGAAACAGCACAGTATCGTTGAGGTTGGTGAAGTTATTGAAGGAAAAAAGAATCCTTGTGAGGATACAATCCTACATGATGCAGCCCACAATGTGTACGGTATTTTTGATGGTGCCGGAGGTCATGGGAATGGCGATAAGGCATCTCAACTGGCATCAGAAAAATCGTCTGAATATATGTCCCAAATTGCGGCCGACAGTACTGCTGAAGAAATGCAAAAGGGTCTTATTGAAGGGTTAAAAATAGCAAATACGACAGTAATGCAAGAGGCTTCAGGAGGTATTACAACGGGTACCATTGCAAAAATAGGTGAAGAGAATGGCCAAAAATACGTTGCTTGGGCATCCGTCGGTGATTCACCCATTATGGTTTTTAATAGAGTCAGTGGATACTTGACTCGTGTTTCTAGAGATGAAATTCTCAGTCCAGAACGAGCAAATGAAATCACTAATGCGATCGGCACAAATTATATGGACGTATTTCAAAGTGGTGTTATTCAAATGCAACCAGGGGACGAAATAATTATATGTAGCGATGGAATTACGGGTGATTACCCTCCAGATATACTCTCTGACCAAGAGATCATACAAGCCATGCAGTCGAGTAATAATCCGCATGAAGCCGCACGTGCTTTACTTCAAGTATCAAGAAAGTCGGATGACAAGGCTGTTCTAGTCTTGCAATAATACTAGTTATTGAACAGTAACTTCAGTTCGACGAACTGATTTACCACTAAAAAGACGTACTTTTCGAGATTTGAATGTCACAATACCATCTTTAGCAGCATGAATTGTGTAGTCGCGTCCAAGCATAGTGCCTTCACCAGCACGCTTTGTAAGACCAACTTGACGTACAATAACTTGACCGTTGCTTACTTTTTGACCACCGAATAGCTTGACACCAAGTCTTTGACCTTGGCTATCTCGGTTGTTTTTACTAGTTCCACCAGCTTTAACGTGTGACATATTACTTCCTTATTAGTACTACTAGTTCACGAGCAACGATTTGTCCCTCTCTATGGTAGAGCAGATCTTTATTGTCTGCGTGAACAAAACTTCGTCTAGTATACCCTAAATCCTCGAGAGAATCAAGCAGTTTTAGGTGCTTAAACCCCTCTGGTGTTTTCCAGGCAGGGATAGCAATGCAGAGCTCAAAACCTGCGCTTGTTTGTCGTGCTACATTTTGCAAAAACCTTTTGTGAATAAGATTTACATCTTGCATCACACCCGTAAGAGTTTCGCGGTCTGGAAGGCTAGAAAATGGTCTTCCTAAGTATGTTTCTCCAGCTATGGCATCTGGCTTGGGTTTCCATTCAAGTTCAGTTGCATCACCAACTTCAAGATGAGTATTGAGAGATTCGCCAGTAAGTTTCTCTACCCATTGGATATTAGCCGTCGAGTATTCAATCATACGTGGCTCAAGATCTGAACCATATGGTGTATAGCCCATAAGTCCTGCTTCTTGTAGCACCACGCCAGTACCACAGAAGGGGTCTAGAACAACGCTTTTTTGTTTCATGTTGCCGACGGCGAGATTAATAATAATTTGAGCAAGTTTTGGAGGCAACATACCTACCCGTGCATCACGCTTTGGTCGGCGTTGATCACGAGCAGCGTATGCTTCAATATCTTGCTCACGCAATGTTTGAGCGATTATTGTAGATCGGCCATTGGCTACGAAGATTAATTCTAGGCCAAGTGGAGAAAGTAGCTGGTTATGGATTACCTGTGCACTATTAAGAGCATGTTCATTATTGGGTACAACTCGCACTGAGCGACCACTGTGCTTAATAGATTTCTTTATTTGTAGTCCACCTTTATTGATTTGTTGCACACCGGCATTAATACCATATGCACTGATACCCAATTTTATTTTACCTTCAGGGAGAGACTCGATTTTTGAGGGTAGAATACTCGATATATAGGTAACCAATTCGTCCCAGTTGGTTGTCTGACGTTCAGTAAGCACAGCGGCGAGCTTAATGCTCCCACCTAATCTGTCAAAAGGTACATCGTCTGGGTCAATTGAAACACTTGCTGCCATCGATCCAATGGGAGTAATTTTTTCGGACCCAAAAAGACGCTCAAGTTCTACAAGACCAAGAGCGGGTTGTCTTCCGAGAATAAAAAGAGAAGATTGCATTACCTCTTATTATACTAAAGAATATTTGATACAAAAAATGGTATATACTAGACGTAACAACTATGAGTCATAAAGCACGCGCACGTTGGAAAGTAATATTAAATGCAGGCACGATTATTGCAATGGGCATTGCTATTTATGCGCTACGCCAACAAATAGCAGATACAATCGATAATCTTGGCAGGGTAAATACATACGCCCTATTTCTGATGCTACCAATGCAATTATTGAATTATCATGGTTACACGAACCAGGCTCGTTCTTTGTTTAGAATTCTTGGGGAACGCTTACGCTACACCTCAATGTTTCGCTTAATGTTGGAAATGAATTTCGTCAATCATGTATTTCCAAGTGGGGGAGTCACGGGGCTTTCATATTTTAATATTCGTATGAAGGATGCTGATGTTAGTGCATCAAAGTCTTCACTGGTGTATCTGATGAGGTTTATACTTGTGTTCGTATCTTTTCAGGTTTTATTAGCGACTGGGCTTATATTGCTTGCACTTGACGGTATGGCAAATAACTTTGTACTACTCGTCGGCGGATCTATTGCAACATTAGTCCTTGTAGCGACAGTAGGATCAGCTTTTATTATTGGAAGTAAACAAAGGATTAATAGCTTCTTTGTGGCACTGACTCGATTATTGAATCGTATTGTACATTTCTTCCGACCAAAGAATCCTGAAGTTATCAATACTAATAAAGTGCGAAATCTTTTTGAAGAGTTACATAGCGATTTTCGTATTATTAAAAATGACTACAGAGCTCTGATACAACCGCTCGGCTGGTCGCTACTAGCAAGTGCTGCGGAAGTCGGTACTATATACATTGTCTACATAGCCTTCGGTCAATGGGTAAATCCTGGAGCAGTAATTCTTGCATATGCAGTAGCAACCTTTGCAGGATTCTTTTCGATACTCCCAGGCGGCATCGGTATTTACGAAGCTTTAATGACTGCAGTCCTTGCAGCTGCTGGCGTAAGTCCCGGTATTAGTATTCCAGTTACTGTTATGTATCGTGTTCTATCTGTTACTATTCAGCTCCCTCCAGGATACTTTTACTACAATAAGAATTTACGATCGCATAAGCTATGAATCCTACCTTTACGGTAAGTGATTTTGTCGCAGTTTTTAATCAAACTCTTGAATATGCCTACCCAACAGTTTCAATTACTGGAGAACTATCAAATTTTCGAGTAAGCAAAGGTAAGTGGGTATATTTTGACCTGAAAGATGATACGGCGAGTGTTCGTTTTTTTGGAACTGTGTATATGCTTCCAGGGCCACTTGAAGACGGAATGTTATTACAAGTAGAGGGAGTGCCGCGCTTACACCCGACCTTTGGTTTTTCAATTACCGCACAATCCTTGAGGCCTGTAGGGGAGGGGTCTTTAAAAAAAGCCGCCGCCTTACTTGAAGCAAAACTAACAAAAGAAGGACTTTTTGCTGAAGAACGAAAACGTAGCATACCGTACCCTCCAGCACGTATTGGCCTGATTGCATCGGGCGAATCTGCCGCATATGTTGATTTCATGAAGATCTTAACCGGACGATGGGGAGGAA
>CAJAXB010000072.1 GCA_903946795.1 uncultured Candidatus Saccharibacteria bacterium
AACTTGGACAACCGACGAAGTTGTAACTATGATTGGTTCCCAACTTGGTGCTATTGAAGAAGTTACTGAATGGGGTCCACGGTACGATCATATTGTCGTTGCTCGAATTGTTTCATTCCAGAAGCACGCCAATGCAGACTCTCTCAATGTGTGTCTTATTGATGACGGTGGTGTTACAAAAGATGTACCACGAAACGAAGATGGTTTTGTACAGGTTGTTTGTGGAGCACCCAATGTTGCCGAAGGCTTGATTGTTGCATGGCTTCCTCCAGGCTCTACTGTCCCGAGTTCAGTAGACAGTGATCCATTTGTACTTGAAGCTCGGGAGATTCGTGGTGAAGTTAGTAACGGAATGTTAGCGAGTAAAAAAGAGCTCGCCATTAGCGACGACCATGAAGGTATTCTCGAAATTAGTCCAGAAGCCGTTGGTGAAGAGCACGCAAAACCAGGTACTCCGTTTAAAAAACTCTATGGCCTTGATGATCTCGTTATCGACTGCGAAAATAAAATGTTTACTCACCGACCGGATTGCTTCGGTATGCTTGGTATTGCTCGTGAGCTAGCGGGCATTAGTGGACAGCAATTCAAAAGCCCTGACTGGTACCTGAATCCACTAGAGCTTGCATCGACTTCGACTCTTACGTTTTCATCAAAGAATGAAATTCCTAAGGCTGTCCCTCGCTTTATGGTTCAAGTTGTTGAAGGTGTGACCGTACAGGCAAGTAGTGTTGGCGTGCAAGCCGCACTGAATCGTGTTGGCAGTCGACCTATCAATAATATTGTTGATCTCTCAAACTTCTATATGCACTTAACAGCGCAACCAACGCATGCATTTGATTACGATAAGGTTAAAAAATTATGTTCCGGTGACGTAACAATTTTTCCGCGTATGGCACAAAAAGGCGAAACGCTTGAGTTGCTTAACGGCCAAACGATTACACTATCCGAAAAAGATATAGTTATTGCAACTGACCAACAACCTATTGCACTCGCTGGAATCATGGGCGGTTCACAGACTGAGGTTGATGACTCGACAAAGAATTTGCTCGTTGAATGCGCTACGTTTGATATGTATACGATTCGAAGAAGTAGTATGCGCCACGGACTCTTTACCGATGCAGTGACACGATTCAATAAAGGTCAGTCACCACGTCAAAATGCCGCCGTTCTTGCTCGGCTTGTTCAGAACATAACTGAATTTGCTGGTGGATCTGTAGGTACAGTTTTTGATTCTCACGAACAGACAACTGACCTATATTGGGATCCGGTAACGTGCGATGTAGACTTTATCAATCAGCGACTCGGCAGCTCACTCACTGCAGTGCAAGTTAAGGAAATGCTTGAAAATGTCGAGTGTAAAGTTGATTTTGATGAAGGCATGCTTAAGATCTCTGCACCATTCTGGAGAAGGGACATTGATCTTCCGGAAGATATCGTTGAAGAAGTTGGCCGACTATATGGCTTTGATAAGCTACCTGTTTCATTACCAACTCGTATTGCAACGCCAACGACAGTAAATCCACTCATGAAGCTCAAGAGTTCACTGCGCACTATGTTGTCTCAAGCGGGTGCTACTGAAGTTATTAGCTATAGCTTCGTATCGGGAGCATTGCTCACAGATGCTGGTCAAGACACACAAGACGCATTCCAATTGAGCAATGCACTCAGCCCGGCGCTTGAGTACTATCGTATTTCACTTACTCCAAGCCTCTTGAGCAAGGTGTATCAAAATATTCGTGGCGGACATGAGAAGTTTGCGTTCTTTGAGATTGGCAAGACACACATGAAGAGTAACGGCGTAACTGGAGAAAACGTTCCAAATGAACTTGAGATGCTTTCATTCGTCTATGTTATGTCAGATAAACTTGCGGACGCATCCACAGGCGCAACCTACTACGAAGCGAAGCACTACCTCGACTATCTCGCCAATCGGCTCAATATCGCAATTGAGTATATGCCGGTCGTAAATGCTGAGAGTCATCAAATCCATGGACCATTTAATCAGCATAGGTCTGCTCTCATAGTCGAAGTTAATAGTAGATCAGCAATTGGTGTTGTGGGTGAATACTCATACACAACACGTAAAAAACTTAAACTCCCCGAACATACAGCTGGTTTTGAATTGAATGTTGCGGCACTTCTGAAGCTCACTGGCCCTGAGAATACCTATACACCACAATCCCGCTACCCACATATAAAACAGGATATGACGATCAGCGTATCAGGTGCAAAGCTCTACAGCGAGTTAGAGAAAAATGTCCTTTCATCTATGCACCAACATGGCGATACGCTTGGTTATATGTTCTCTGTAGCACCACTCGATATCTATCAGAAAGAATCAGCGACAGATAAGCAGATTACACTACGTGCAGACATCTGGCACCCTGAACGAACGCTCACTTCACAGGAAGTCAGTTCATTCATCGCGTCCGTTATCCAAGATACAGAAGAAACGACTGCGTAAGATTTTAATATGAAATATATTTTTCGAATTTTACGATTTACTAAAGAATTAAAAGGATACTACATTGTCATCAGTATACTGTCGATTTTAGTTGCAGCCGTTGGGCTTGCATACCCTTTATTGAGTGGATGGGCGGTCGATGAAATACGTTTTGGTACCGATGCGAATATCAAGAAACTAGTTTTTATAGTGACCCTAATATTCTTAAGCGACCTCGTTTCTAATATTCTTTCCAATATTAATGGCTATATTGGCGACCAGATGTCAGCAAAACTATATAAGTCACTAGGCCTTCGCTATTATCAGCATCTCCTGAGTTTGCCTCAAAGCTATTTCGATCAGGATATGACCGGTAAAATTATTAACCGTCTAAACCGTTCTATCGTACAGATAAGCAACTTCATGCAGATGTGGAGTAATAACTTTTTGCAGTTTATCTTCAGTACTGTACTTGCACTAGCTATCGTTGCGTACTATAGCTGGCCTGTTGCACTACTACTCTTTGCCCTGTATCCAATTTTCATTCTCATGACGGTTAAGGCGAGTGGTACGTGGCAGCGTTATCAGAAAAAAATTAATCATAACTCAGATATAGCTAGTGGACGTTTTGCAGAATCAATTTCGCAAGTGAAGGTCGTTAAGAGTTATATTCAGGAACAAAGAGAGCTTAGTTTTTTCAATCAAAAGTCACAAAAGATAATTGGTTTCACTCGTCCCCAATCACGCTACTGGCATACAAAAGATTTTCAGCGACGCTTTACGCTTAATATTATTTTCTTTTTGATTTATATATTTATCTTTCTCCAGGCAGCACATGGTCAAATATCGCCAGGTATTGCTGTTGCTCTTATTCTGTACGCATATCAAATTAGAATTCCTATTTTCACCATTAGCTTTCTGGTCGAGAACACGCAGCGTGCCATCGCAGATAGTAAAGACTACTTTGAAATTTTAGAAATTAAGCCTGATATTGAGGATGCTGAAAATGCAAAGAAGCTCAACGTGACAAAGGGATCGATTAGCTTTAAAAACGTAACGTTTGGATATGATGAAACACATGTCTTAAAAAATATTTCAGTCGACATAGCTCCCGATACGAAAGTCGCTCTTGTTGGAGAAAGTGGCGAAGGCAAGACGACACTTACGAACTTATTGCTTAGACTGTATGAACCACAGAGCGGCAGTATCCTCATAGATGAGCAAAATATCCAAGCTGTTACTCAAAAAAGTTTACGGCAAAACATTGGTGTAGTGTTTCAGGACCCAGCGCTGTTTAGTGGGACTATTAAAGAAAACATTTCATACGGAAATCCTAATGCAACGATGACTGAGATTCGTGCAGCCGCAAAAGCTGCAAATGCTGATGAATTCATCAAAAAACTGGAAAAGGGTTATGATGCAGAAATCGGTGAAAAAGGACTGAAACTCAGTGGAGGACAGAAACAACGTATCGCTATTGCGAGAGCACTATTAAAGAACGCACCTATTCTCATCCTTGATGAAGCTACAAGTAGCCTAGATAGTAGAAGCGAGGCGATGGTGCAAGAAGCACTTGAACGACTTATGAAAGGTCGTACGACGCTCATTATTGCTCACAGACTCAGTACCATTCAGAGTGTAGATAAGATTATTACACTGCAAAAAGGTACGGTTGCAGAGATTGGCAGTCCTGAGCAGCTCGCTCACTCTGGCGGTATCTATGACCAGCTCTTGAAGCTTCAGAGTGGACCAAAAGAAGACGTGCAGAAGAAGATGAAACAATACGATATGTCTGTAAGCTAAGGCAACCCCTAGATAAGGTATACTGGGTACATATGAAACAAGCAGTAAGAGCAATTATCATTCATGACAATAACATTCTAGTAATGAAGCGTAATAAGTTTGGCAAAGAGTACTACACGCTTATTGGTGGTCATGTTGAACTTGGAGAGAGTCACGAGGTTGCGTTACTGCGTGAGATTCATGAAGAGACAATGGTTCACGTTGCACATCCAAGGCTAGTGTACGTTGAACACGCTGGTTCTGTATATGGCACGCAGTATGTATTCTTGTGCGAATATGTTTCTGGCGTCCCAGTGCTGCATCCACATGCCGACGAGGTACATATCAATAAATTGGGCCAAAATATTTACACACCGATGTGGCTCCCTCTCGCACAACTCGAAAGTGTTCCATTTCTTTCCGAGAAACTCAAACATAAGATCCTACATGCTCTTAAAACAGAGTTTCCTAAAGAGCCCGAAACATTCACGACGCAATAGTTAAAAATACATCTATTTTTCGAGCATTCTGCAGTGTACTTTTGGTATACTACATAGGTAACGTAAGAGGGAATAAGTATGGCAAAAATAGGCCAGCGTATTGCGGCTTTGACACTTTCTGTATTCTTCTTGTTCTCAGCAATTGGTTTTAGTGGCCTGGTCATTTGGCAATCACACCAGCAGAGCAAAAGAGATAAAGAACTTGCAAAGAATGCAACAACGGATAATCAACTAAAGGAGAACAGCGTGGGAGATCAAAAACTAGAAAACTTTACACCAGTCACACAGGTGGATTCATTACAAAAAATTGACACAGTCGTCGGCACTGGTGCTGAGGTTAAGCCAGGTGACACCGTAACTGCACACTATACAGGTGCGCTTGCCAAAAATGGTGTAGTCTTTGATTCATCTATATCACGCGGACAGCCTGCGACCTTCCCGCTTAGTGGAGTGATTAAGGGTTGGCAAGATGGTGTGCCAGGTATGAAGGTTGGCGGTAAGAGAAGACTGCTTATTCCCGCTTCTCAAGGATATGGTGAAGCAGGCAGTCCACCAAGAATTGGGCCCAATGAACCACTTGTTTTCGACATTGAACTCATTAGTATCGGCCAGCAATAAGTATATAAAACACAATATATAGTGTATTGACTTCAAACGTAAGCACTATATAATGCTATGTACGCAAACAATAATAAAAAAAGAGGGGATCTAAAAATGGCAAAAGACATTACTATTTACACGACTAATACATGCGCATACTGCGTTATGGTTAAAAAGTGGCTTAAGGCAAAAGATCTTACATATCAGGAAGTTAACCTCGATGAACATCCCGAACGTCAGAAAGAGGCCTTTGAAGCCAGTGGTCAATTGGCCGTTCCTGTAACAGTTGTTACAAAGAAAGACGACTCTAAAGAGGTTATTGTTGGCTACAATCTAGCAAAATTAGCACCTGCAGTTGCGTAATACTGAATAAGGAAGGGTATATATGTCAGAAACAAAAAAGAAGATTGACGCTCATAGTCATAGAATATGGGACGTCATAATGGTTGGAGCTGGACCGGCTGCACTCAGTGCCGCGGTCTATACTTCTCGTGAAGACATTACAACACTCTTATTTGAAAAAGGCGCAATTGGAGGATTAGCTGCAGTTACTGATTGGATAGATAACTATCCAGGTTTTCCAAAAGGTATAGCAGGATTAGAATTGGCAGAAAATCTTCGCCTGCAGGCAGAACGTTTTGGGGCATACATCGAGCTTGGTGATGTGATGAGCGTTAAACGTAGCGGCGATCATATTGAGCTTGATACAACAAGCGGTCCATTTAAGGCGCGTGCTGTTCTATTGGCGACTGGCAGTGACTGGAAAAAGATTGGCGTTCCTGGAGAAAAGGAATACTTTGGCCGAGGAGTACATTACTGTGCGACCTGCGACGGCGCCTTTTATCGAGATAAAAGACTGGCAGTCATTGGTGGTGGTAACTCTGCGGTGCAGGAAGCAATATTTCTTACACGCTATGCAAGCCATATAGATCTTCTTGTTCGCGGAGATTCTTTCAGGGCGTCTGAAGTATTGCAGCATGAACTTAAAAAACATACTGACAAGATTACAGTTCACCTGAATACGACTACTGATGAAATTGTTGCAGTTGATAACAAAGTGGATCATGTTGTCGGTACTCGCAAAACTACAGGTAAAAAAGTTGAATTCCCTGTGGACGGTGTATTTGTGTTTGTTGGTCTTGAACCGAATACCCAATTCCTTAAAGGTTCAGGTGTTGATCTTGACGAAATCAAGCTCGTTAAGACCAATGGTCATCTTATGACTTCAGTAAAAGGTATCTTTGCTGCAGGTGATGTTCGAAGCGGCGCAACAATGCAGATTGCAAGTGCAACCGGTGAAGGTGCTACTGCAGCATTAGAAATTAGAGAATATCTCGACGACCTCAAAAAATAAAAGCAATATCTATATTGATTCGTAGCCAGGAAAATAATCAGTAACGACCTGGTATGCGTGTGCGCTCATACTCCTAAAATCTGTAGCAAGGGCTTTTGCCATTGGTTCAGGCCCAGATATATAGATATGCGCATTTTCTATAGAGCCAATTGTGTCGGCTAATTCTTGAGCGGTCCTTCTTTTGCCGTCGCTCATAATATGCAGTGAGACAAATATCTGATCGAGTTCATGCCTAAAAGCCACCTGTTTTTCGTCCTGTGTCATGTATAGCAAGGTTATGTCGCGTGACTTATTTGATTGCGCGAGCCAAGTAATCATCGAACGAAAGGGCGTGACGCCTATACCCCCAGCAATAAAAATGAGCTTTGTCGATTCGTCTTTTGGCAATACAAAGTCGCCCATTGCTTCGCTGCCTTCAATGGTATCCCCCGGATTAAGATTGTGAAGCGCATGTTTGAATGTACTTGGCTTTTTAGGGTCTATTTTTGTGGTTATTGCAAGGTGTGTTTCGGTTGGTGATGAAGATACGGTAAACCATCTTTTTTCACCCCTGTCGTCAGGGTTGTCGTGCGGAATATGAAATTCAAGAAATTGGCCAGCAATATAACGTAACGTTCGCTCAGGCTCAAAGTAATAGGTAAAGATATGTTCTGCATCTTGTATGCGACGTACAAACTGTAGGGTCATTTTTTCGCTCCTTTATGAGTTCTGAACTGTTGCATTACGTGCGGATCATTTGTAGTTATTGCAATACCAGGATAAAGCAGACGCAAGAACTTGGCGATCCATACGTTGTTAACAGTGAACACAATTATTTCAAGCTTATGTCTCCATGCAAGGGCATACGCAAGAGGATTAAGTGTCCAAAAGTTTACGTCAATTCCTTGGAAACCATATAATCGTGCGGCATTGATTGCATCAAAGGCATTCCGATGCTCGAGTACGTATAGTGGAATTTCTGGTAATAGTTTCTGGAACTTATTGAGCTCTTGATGGTTGAAAGAAATAACACTATGAATTTTTTTATGAGGATGTTTATGAAGCACCTTAGATAACGGCTCAGCCCAATTACCACTTTTTGCTTCAATAATTGCTGTTGTCTTCCCGCATGCTTCAAGTGCTTCTTCAAGTGTTGGAATACGATGGCCTTCTGAATCAGAAATTTTCTTAAGTTCACTGCTCGTAAGTTCAGAGACTTTTTTATCAACATTGTACGTGCGCAATAAGCTCGCATCATGACATAGAAATAATTTTTTATCTTTACTGACGCGTATATCAAATTCAACAGCATCGACGCCGACTTTCATCGCCGCTTTAATTCCAGCAATAGTGTTTTCTGGTGCAATATTCGCTGCACCGCGATGGCCAATTACATTCATATTTATACTAGTGTATCAAATATTGCTTACGGTGTAACACTGACCTCAAGAAAAATATGATTATAAGATACACGGTAGTGTATGATATATAAGAAGCAAAAGGAGAATATAATGGCTGATTTTAATAAAATACTAGATGCAGGAAATGTTTCAGACGGAATAATTACTATTGTTAATGAAATTCCAATGGGTTCAAATCTTAAGATAGAGTGGAACCGCAAGAAAGCACTATTTGAACTAGATCGGGTTGAGCCAGAAATCTTTGCAAAACCATGCAACTATGGATTTATCCCACAAACACTCGATGAGGATGGTGACGAACTTGACGTGTTGCTCGTATGCAATGCCGCTGTTCCTACTGGAGTTGTCATGCAAGCTCGCATCATTGGAATCATGAACTTTGAAGATGATAATGAAATGGACCATAAAGTCGTTGTAGTGCCAGAAGATGACCGTGCAACGGGTAACGCAATCCAGACTCTTGAGGATCTCCCTAAACAATGGATTAATCAAGTAACGCATCATTTCACGCATTATAAAGATCTTAAAAAGCCAGGATCTACTAAGGTGCTTGGTTGGGGCGACATAGAAGATGCAAAAGCCACCATTGCTGAGTGTCAAAAACGCTGGACTGAACAGTCATAATACTGCTTTGAATTGTTGATGAATCTTCGCATATCGGTTATGCTTACATAAGTACATAATCTATTAAGCGAGGGCAAACAATGAAGACACGGGTGGCAATTAATGGATTCGGACGTATTGGCCGAAGCGCTTTTAAAGTAGCGTTTGAGCGCAGTGATATTGAAATTATTGCGATCAATGACTTAACGGATACAAAGACACTTGCGCATCTTTTAAAGCACGATAGTAATTACGGCCTTTACCAGCATGAAGTAGGTTTTGACGATGAGCATATCATTGTCGATAAAAAGCCTATAAAAATATTGGCTGAAAAAGAACCAGCTGCATTACCCTGGAAAGACCTAAAAGTTGATATCGTTATCGAGTCCACGGGATTTTTTGTAGACCCAGCTCTTGCCAAAGCCCACATTGATGCAGGTGCACATAAAGTCGTCCTGTCTGGCCCTGCAAAAGGAGATGGTGCAACAACAATTGTCCTAGGAGTTAACGAAGATAAACTTGAAGTCGCAGAAGACATAATTAGCAATGCTTCTTGTACGACAAACTGTATCGCTCCAGTAGCTTCAATCATTGAGAGCCACTTTGGTATAGAGAAGGCTATGATGACCACAGTGCACAGTTATACTGCGAGTCAAAAACTGCAGGATGCACCTGCAAAAGATCTTCGTGAGGCAAGAAACGCCGCTGAAAATATCGTGCCTACAACCACAGGGGCTTCAAAGGCTGCAGCGCTTACGTTGCCAAGTCTGAAAGGTGTCTTTGGTGGCATGAGTGTCCGCGTACCAACACCCGTCGTATCACTGAGCGATTTTGTAATTATTACCAAGAAAAAAGTCACTGTTGAATCAGTTAACGATGTATTTAAAAAAGCTGCAAAAGAACCGTATTATCAAGGCATATTGGCTGTATCAGAAGAAGAGCTCGTGAGCAGTGACTATATTGGTAACAGCCACTCTGCCATCGTTGATCTTAGTCTCACTGCAGTTATTGGTGATGATATGCTGAAAGTCGTTGCGTGGTACGACAATGAATGGGGTTACAGTAACCGTCTGATTGAAGTTGTTGCTGATACAGGAAGACTATTACACCAGAAACATGATCATAAAGGGCATCATAACTAAGATAGAGTGAGAGTCCATGAATATATACGTAGGAGCGGATCATAACGGTTTTCATTTAAAAGCGTCACTGGTGCGATATTTACGTTCTGCCGGGTATGACATTAATGATGAAGGTGATGAGTCATTAAACCCAGAGGATGATTATCCTATCTTTGCAGCAAAAGTCGTCAATGCCATGCGCCAGGATGCATCAGAAGATCCTAAAGGTATTCTTATTTGTGGTAGCGGACAAGGGATGGCTATCGCTGCTAACCGATATAAAGGCATTCGAGCCTGCTTGGGATTTGATATCGAATCTGTGCAGTCTGCACGTAACGATGATGATTGTAACATCTTATGCCTTCCGGCAAAGATCCTCGTCACTGACGATGCATTATCAGTAGTTGAAACCTTTCTCAATACACCATTCGCTGCAGCTCCTCGATTTATTCGCCGAAATAGAGAACTCGATGAAATAATGCCCTAGTCTTTGTACTTGCTATGCTTACGCTTATAATAGAATGTGAAACTTATGAAAACAGAAGAGACAAAACCCGATTTACCAACTGAGCCGTCAACTTTACCTACAGCTAAAAGTATGGAAAAAACAGTTGCGCCTCAAGGATCGAGCCAAAAAGAAGCTACAGTTGTCGACACAGATGAAACAAACACAAAAACACAGCGACTCTTTTTTACCATTCTAGCCGTAATTCTTGTCTTTGTAATCGTTGGCGGCACTTTTTTGATTCTCATTAATCGGGACTCTAAAGATAAAAAAACAAATAATCCAGCTTCAGGGACTAATCAAATCACGGCCACAAATCTTCTTGACTATGCCAATGTATGTAACGGAACAATTATTTCTAATGTTAACGTCATTAAAGGTACAATTCGCCCTATAGCATTTTTTGATGAAGTTACCACTAACAGTACTCAGTATAGTCGGTCGGATGTAGGACTAGAGGATAAGACTTGGGAAGCAGATTATACAAAGTATCTTGATACGCAACTTGTTGGCTGCCTGACGCGCGTAAAAGAAACAGACACCGGCATTAAGTGTGACCTTACTGATGACAATAACCAAGATCAGAAAGTGTCTGTATATAATGTGACATATCGATTGACTGTTCGCGATGCAGTAACAGGCCAAGAACTTGGAACAAAAAATATTGATGCCTCTACGACGACCTGTCCTTATTTTGCAACCTATACATTAAATAATCCAAAAATTTACGCAATACCAGATAAAGCAACCCTTGCTAATGCCGTAAAAGAATTTGTCGTTCAGGAATAAGATGGCAGTTATTTGTCCTACAATCACTGCAACAAGTAACACCTTATATAAGCATCAGATGAATGAAGTTGCGAGATTTGCAGAGCGCATCCATATTGATCTTGCAGATGGAGTTTTTGCACCAACAAAGCTTGTTGATCCAAAAGATGCGTGGTGGCCTGTTGGTATGACAGCAGACGTCCATCTTATGTACGAGACTGCAAGACCATTCCTTTCAGACTTAATAGAGCTAAACCCACATATGATTATTCTGCATGCAGAGTCTGTCGGTAACTTTTATGAACTCGCAAAGGAAATACGTTCACATGGTGTAAAAGTAGGTGTAGCTCTCCTTGCCGATACTCCGGTTAGTAAAATACTGCCTGCAATTGACGACATTGACCATGTACTTATATTCAGTGGTGATCTTGGATATTTTGGCGGGCACGCAAACCTCACGCATTTACAAAAGATTTCTGAAATAAAACGACACAATGCCTCTGTTGAGATTGGATGGGATGGCGGTATTAATGAAAAGAATATCCGTAAGCTCGTACTAGGCGGTGTTGACGTATTAAATGTTGGAGGCGCAATTCACCTATCCAAGAGCCCTCTAAAGGCATATAATGAGCTGAAAGCATTAGCAGAAAGAACATTATAATGGCGCATTCAATAGAAGAGCTTGAACTAAAAGCAGTACAGATTCGAGAAGACATTATTACAATGCTAGAGCATGCAGGAAGTGGTCATAGTGCAGGTACACTTGGCTTAGCAGATGTATTTACTGCGTTGTATTTTGATATTCTTAAACATGATCCAAAGAACCCAGATTGGGAAGAGCGAGACTTACTACTACTAAGCAATGGACACTGTGCGCCAGTGCGTTATGCCGCAATGGCACGAGCGGGCTATTTTAATGTTTCCGAGCTTAAGACACTTCGACAGCTTGGCTCTCGCTTACAAGGACATCCTGAACGCACAAAATTACCAGGTATGGAAACAACGAGTGGTCCATTGGGTTGTGGACTGAGTCAGGCGGCCGGCATGGCACTTGCAATGCGCATGAATGACATCCATCATCGCTGGATATATGTTGTTATGGGTGATGGTGAACTGGATGAGGGTAATATTTGGGAAGCAGCCATGCTTACTGCAAAGTATAATCTTAATAACGTTATCGGCATTATTGATCGTAATAATATTCAAATAGATGGTCCTACAGAAGCAGTCATGCCCCTTGATGATCTCAAGGCAAAATGGGTAAGCTTTGGATGGCACGTCATTGAAATAGATGGCAATAATATTGAATCAGTTATTGATGCCTGTGCAATGGCTAGAGCAGTTGTAGATAAACCTGTCATGATTATTGCGCATACTATTCCCGGTAAAGGTGTCGACTTTATGGAATATGATTTCCATTGGCATGGGTCTCCACCCAATGCCGAGCAAGCCAAGAAAGCTCTTCAAGAACTCCGAACATTACAAGGAAAAATTAGGAGTGAACATGAATAATCTTAATCTTGTAAAAGACGTATTATCTAAAGAAATTGCCAAAGAGCCAATACGAAAAGGATTTGGAAGAGGCCTGTTAAACGCAGGAAAGATTAATACTAATGTTGTAGCAGCCTGTGCAGACCTCACTGAATCTACGCAAATGAGCCTTTTTAAAGCTGAATTTCCTGAGCGTTTCGTTGAAGTTGGTGTTGCCGAGCAGAACCTTGTTACGGTTGGTGCCGGTCTAGCTGCAATGGGGAAGATTCCATTTGTTAGTAGTTACGCCGCATTTAGTCCAGGAAGAAATTGGGAACAAATTAGAACGACTGTCTGTTTAAATGATCAGCCTGTTAAGATTGTAGGATCGCATGCCGGCGTTTCCGTGGGACCAGATGGAGCAACACATCAAATGCTTGAAGATATTGCATTAATGCGAGTACTTCCAAATATGGTTGTAATTGCACCGTGCGATAGCCTTGAGGCTGAACGTGCAACATTAGCTATTGCCCAAGACCAACGTCCAGCATATATTCGGCTTGCCCGAGAGGCAACACCGATCGTGACATCGCAGAAAACACCATTTGAGATAGGTAAAGCATATATCTACAAAGAAGGAACTGACCTGACAATTATAAGCACTGGAACAATGACATACCAGGCACTTGCCGCAGCCGAAAAACTTAAAAAAGACGGCATCAATGCTGAAGTAGTTCACGTCCCAACTATTAAGCCACTGGATGAAAAAACCATCATCAAAAGCGCAAAAAAAACTAGAAAAGTAATAACCGTAGAAGAAGGTCAGGTGATTGGTGGACTTGGAGGAGCTATCGCGGAGCTCCTGAGTGAAAAACAACCAACGAAGATTATTCGAATGGGCATGCAGGACCGATTTGGTGAATCAGGCAAGCCTGAACAGCTGTTGGAACATTTCGGACTTACTGCAAAGCATATTGTCTTGCAGGCACATCACATTACTATGTAGCTAACGGGTAAATATGCGTTTTCGAAGTAACATAACGCGGCTCAAAACTACAAATATATGCAGTAAAAGGATCTCGAGCAGGATACTTGTAAGCAAAAGCTGAATATCTTTTGTTGTAGACCAATTCTTAATAACAGTACTAAAGTTACTGTTTATCTGTGGTAGGCCAGTACTGACAAAATAGTTGAAATACAATAATCCAACTACTGCAACACTTGTTCTAAGTGCAGCCCGCTTCATGAAATCACGTATTTGTGAATCAGGATCAACACCTTGCGGATGTACGTATTTACTGAACGCCAAATCATTATTAATTTCAGTTGTCACATTAGAACCGAGCCACCATAAAAGGTTTACTAAAATTCCAATTAGAGCCCAAAACACTGCTAAGGATAAGGAACCTGCAATTTTTTCGCCAACAACCTGCTGCAAGAGAGAATCAATGCCAGAAATTGCTAAGCGAATTGGGTTAAAGTCACCTGAAACAAAGAGTAGATCTTTTAATCTATCAACACCACTCAGGATAAGCGTTGCTCCAGTTATAAAAATATAGAATAGTATTTCAATACCATTGGGTAATAGCCAAAGGAATGCTTGCGTTATTTTTTCTCGTGACGTTTCCATGATTGTTTTTGCAGTATAGTACTGATACTAGTATATGCTATTGTTAATCATAAGCATATAAAAAAAAGGAGCTTCAAGACATGCCTCAATCACTTAAGCAGATGCAGAAAGATTGCACTGATGCTCGTGCTGCAATACAGCGGGCTCGAGACCACCATTATGCTATCGGCGCATTTAATCTTGATAATCAGGAGACACTCATTGCAGTCACAAAGGCTGCTGCTGCAAAAAACGCTCCTGTGATGGTTGAAATAAGCCATGGCGAGGTTGAAATGCTTGGTCTTAACAATGTTCGAGACATGGTCAATAACTATAAAGCCGAATTCAATGTTGAAATGTATATTAATCTTGACCACTCTCCATCAGTTGAAGCCGCAAAAGCTGGCATAGATGCTGGGTTTGAATTCATTCATATCGATATATCTCAGGCTAATCATGATGCAACAGAAGATGAGATTATTGCCAGCACAAAACAAGTTGTCGAATATGCAAAAAAGACAGGGGCTCTTGTTGAAAGTGAGCCTCACTATTTTGGTGGTGGTTCAAATCGGTTTACGAAAGCCTTCGATTACGAAGAAATTAAGAAAACGTTTAGCACTCCAGAAGGTGCACAACACTTTGTACAAGCGACTGGTATCGATACCTTTGCGGCGGCCATTGGCAACTTGCATGGATCATATCCTGTGCCTAAGCGTTTAGACCTTAGGCTACTTGAAAGTATTCGTCAGGCCATCGACTGTAATATAAGTTTGCACGGTGGTAGCGGAACCCCTGGTCATTACTTTGAGGATGCAGTAAAAATTGGCGTTTCAAAAATTAATATTAACTCAGACATGCGAATTGCATACAGAAACACGTTAGAAAAAGTTCTTAAAGAAAATAAGACTGAATTTGCAGTTATTAAATTAATGGACGAAGTTATTGATGCAGTACAAGAAGTTGTGGAGAGTAAGATTGATTGTTTCAATTCTGCAGGTAAGGCAAAACCAGCATAGCGAGAGCCTTAAGCAGTATGCTAAAATAAACATAAGTGCAATACAATGAAACTGAAAGGGGTGGCACCAATGAGCATTGACGTTTTATCGGTTGGAGATATTGTTACTGATGCCTTTATAAAGCTGATGGATGATCAGGCTCACGCAACCAAAGATGATAAA
>CAJAXB010000073.1 GCA_903946795.1 uncultured Candidatus Saccharibacteria bacterium
ATCAAACAACGATCTTCACATAGGAAACTATCTTGGAGCGTTAATGCCGATCATTAATATGCAGGTACAGCACGCAAAAGACTCAACAATACATCTTTTCGTTCCTGACTTGCATAGTTTCACGACGCCCATAGATCACAGTGTGTTTTATGAGCAAACCATCAATAACCTACGCATTTATGTTGCTGCAGGACTCGATCTCGATGATCAAAGTACGCATATATACAGACAGAGCTTTATTCCGGCTCACTCAGAACTGACTATCATTCTTAACTGCTTTAGCCATATGGGTGAACTTAATCGTATGACTCAGTTCAAAGAAAAAGCAGACAATAAACCAAACATTAGCGTTGGCCTATTCGATTATCCAGTACTTATGGCAAGTGATATTTTGCTCTACGACGCGAAATACGTACCCGTTGGAGCAGACCAATCACAGCATCTAGAGTTAACGAGAGATATTGCAATTCGCATGAATAATAAATTTGGTGAGCTATTCACTGTTCCTGAACCAGAAGAAGTCCAAGCTAAGTTTGCAAACCAAACAGGACGCCTGCGTATTCGTGATCTCATTAATCCTGAAAAGAAAATGAGTAAATCAGATGAAACAGGTAAAGGAGTTATATTCCTGACAGACGATCCAGAAGTTGCTGCCAAGAAAGTAATGGGTGCAACAACAGATAGCTTTGGTGAAATCCGCTATGACAAGAAGGAGCGTCCTGGAATAAGTAACCTGCTTGATATTCTCGCAGCTTTCAGTGATCGCAGTATTGAAGACGTAGTCAAAGAATATGATGGACAGACACAATATAGACCACTAAAGTCAGCAGTTTCTGATGCAGTGCGTACATTTCTCGCTGACTTCCAAAGCCGTATGTCGAGTATTGATGACAGCGTCATTCTGAATAAACTTGAATCAAGTGAAAAACTCATGAATGAAATTGCTAACAAAAAACTACTGAATGTCCAAAAAGCCATAGGCTTACGATCATGAGGCAACACTTCACCGCAACTGAAGCCTCTCGGCTTGACGTCTTTGTCGTGCAGTCTATTCCTGATGCCAGTAGATCATTTGCCAGTTCACTGTGCGATCAAGGCAAGGTATCAATAAACGGAGTTGTGACGTATAAGACCTCTGCAAAGGTTAAAACAGGTGACAAAATCGAAATTGAATTTGATAAAAAGCTTGCTGATACTATTCCAGAAATCTCACTTGAAATTCTTTATGAAGACGACGATTGCATTGTAATCATAAAGCCAGAAGGGGTATTAACGCATTCAAAAGGAGCATTTAACCCAGAAGCAACAGTATCTTCCTTCATTCGTCCTTACACCATAGGCATGCAAGATAACCGGGGAGGAATAGTACACAGACTAGACCGCGTCACGTCTGGAGTGCTGATTTGTGCAAAGCACGAGAAAGCACTTGAGTGGCTACAGCAACAATTTGCAGACCGTAAAGCTAAAAAAGAGTACATTGCAGTAGTAGAAGGAGTTCCAGAGACTCTTGAGGCTACAATAGAAATGCCTATTGAACGCAATCCAAAAAAGCCGCAGACCTTCCGAGTAGGCCCAAATGGCAAAAAGGCTGAAACGTACTACAAAGTACTCAAACATACAGCCGATTATAGCCTCGTTGATTTAAAGCCTGTTACGGGACGTACGCACCAGTTGCGTGTGCATATGCAACAAATAGGCCATCCTATTGTTGGAGACGTTCTCTATGGTGCACAGCCAGCCGATAGGACATATCTGCATGCGCACTCATTAACGATTACTATTCCAAGTGGCGAAACAAAGACGTTCACTGCAGCCGTGCCATCAAGCTTTAATGACCGCGTAGACTCTCATGGCTAACCTTCCAGTTCATGAGAGCTCATTGGCCCTAATCAAAGCATTCGTGCAAAAGCCTGCCCACGCGCTGATTCTTCAAAGTGCGTCTTCTCAAGCACTGCAGCTCACAGCCGATTTTCTAGCTACATCCATCCTTGATACTTTCAGTACAAAAGATAATCCTGCGGTGCTTCTCATGCCTAAGGACAGTGCAGCAGTCGGAATTGAAGAGATACGTGAAATACAGAAGTTCATAAAACTAAAAACTGTAGGCAAACAGACTATTCGAAGAATTATTTGTATTTCGAACGCAGAAAAAATGAGTACCGAAGCTCAGAACGCTCTTTTGAAGATTCTTGAAGAACCACCACTCGATACAATACTAATAATATGTACAAAAAGTACTGATGCATTACTACCGACAATTCGTTCACGTGCACAAACAATATCTCTTAAAAATCCGACTCGTACACAGTACATGAGTATCTATTCTACCCAAGGTCCGACTGCAGTAGAAAAAGCATTTCTCATGAGCGACGGCTTACCTGAGGCTATGGATGCACTACTTCTCGGCGAAACTGAAAACTCAAGCGCGGCAGACATAACACAAGCAAAACAGATTCTCGGTTCAAGTGCTTTTGATAGGCTCATTCAAGTCGAAGTAATTTCTAAAAATAAAACAGCACCGCAAGTCTTAAAAGCACTGGAAAGCATGTGCTATGCAGCGCTGAAACAATCGGCAAGCAAAAACGCCGCTTCATCTAAACAATGGGCACGTAGGCTTAAACTTATTCTTGACGCAGAACGTGACCTAACATTTAATGTGTCTTCAAAGATTGTGCTTACTGATCTTTTTCTACAGATGTAAGGAGTATTCGTAATATAGGGCCGGGTACGGTATAATCATTTAATATGCTAGCACTTGTACTTGTACTAATCTTTGGTGTCATCGCGCTACGCGGTGCAGATAAAATTGGTGAAGATGAACTTTCAGAGTTGCCAAGAAAAATTACTGACCGAGTTGGCAAGCTATGGGATATAGCTCACCAGGGAATGCGTGAAAACCGCTTTTTACGCGCTGAGAAAGCTTTGCTCTCCATCTTAAAGATTGACCAAAGAAACGCTGCAGCCTATAACCGTCTTGGTATCCTTTACGCCAAACAAAAAGAATATAAAGACGCCATTGACTGCTTCGAGATTGCAAGCAGTATTGAAGCAACTCCTTCTAGCCTCCATAACCTAGGTCTGATCTATTTCGAAACAGAGAACTACGAAAAGGCTGCTATCGCTTTTGAACAATCACTTAAGCTTGATGACGGTCTTGCTGCACGTCACATTGCGTATGCAAAAGTACAAGAGCAATTAGGGAACGATAAATCAATGCTTAATGAGCTTGAGAAGGCTGCAGAGCTTGAACCAAACAAGGAAACATACCAATTACTTCAGAAAGCATACAAGGATAAGGGTATGGATCGCGAAGCAGATGAAGTTGAACAAAAGCTTAAGAAACTTATTATCCCAAGCGGTAAACCAAAAAAAGTCGTTCGTCCAAGACGGGTTGTCATTTAACCCCTGTTTTGATACACTTATTTAGTATTTTTACGCCGGCATAGCTCAGTTGGTTAGAGCACCTGTTTTGTAAACAGGGGGTCGTGGGTTCGAATCCCTCTGCCGGCTCCATATATTTACGTTAATAATTTGCAGGGTTAGTGAAGCGGTCAAACACGACAGACTGTAAATCTGTTGGCTTATGCCTTCGTAGGTTCGAATCCTACACCCTGCACCAATCACTAGCGAAATAGAAGACTTCTAAGGAAGTCTTTTGTTATTCTTAGTATATGTTTGAAACATCCATTAACGAAGCTAAAAAACTACTCAGTAAGACAGATGATAGGGCTCATGATATTAACCATGCTAGACGAGTCTCTGAAAACGCAGTTTCAATTGGCAAGCGATTGGATCATAAGAACATTGAACTATTAGAGCTATGCGGTTGGTGGCATGATGTGGGACGAACTATACGTGATGCAGGTCACGAAAAAATTAGTGCAGAAATGTTATACAAGGATTTGATTAAAAGACAAAAGGATATTAAGCTATCCAAATCTGCTTATGATGCTATTGTTTTCCATAGATGGGATATGAGTCCACAAACACTGGAAGGCAAAATAATTCGTGATGCCGATAAGCTAGACTTTATTTCGATTGAGAGGTGGCAGGCATGTATTGAGCATGGCCAATTTAAACATTTGAGAGATATGAAGACGCTACTCGATCAATTGCCTGATCTACTCAAATTAGATGTTTCTGTAGAAATATATCTTAAGAAAATAATTATGTTTAAAAAATCCAGGTTAATCGATTTAGTTAAGTAGCAAATTTCTTACCGCGTTCATTACTCAATCCACATTGTTTCGTTACTTACATACGCGAGCTATTTTTATTTGGTATACTTTGTAGATGAATCAGCAAGTACTTGTCATTCACGGTGGAACAACGTTTCCGAATCATAAAAAATTCCTAGAGCATCTATCTACGCTGGATATAGATCTTGAAAGATTACGCTATAAGCTAGACTGGAAAGGATCCCTCGCACAAGACCTTGGCAACGACTACGATGTCTTCACACCGAAAATGCCTAATGCAACAAATGCGCAGTACGACGAATGGAAAATATGGTTTGAAAATATTTTGCCGCGCATGCATAAGGATATTATTCTCGTCGGACACTCATTGGGAGGGGCATTTCTTATTAGATATCTATCAGAAAACAAAGTAAGTAGTAGTATTAAAGCATTATTCTTAATTGCTTCACCATACGAAGCAATTGAAGATGAAGAGTACTTAGGTGGATTTGAACTATCCAAAAAAAACGAACCGCTATCTCTGCAGTCAAATCAGATTATTATATTTCATAGTGATGACGACAAAGTGGTCCCCGTTGAGCAATCAAAGCAATTACATGCTCTCGTTGAAGGCTCACAGCTTAAAATACTGAATAATTATGGGCACATAAACACTGAACATTTTCCAGAGTTAGTTAAAGAGATTCGTAATATCATGCTGTGATATCATTTATGTATGAGTAAAAAGCATAAAAAGAATAACTTTCAAATAATATTAATTGTTTTTCTGATAGTAGTACTAGCAATTGGTTCCTATATTTTATTTTTTGGAGGCAATAAACAGATTAAAAAAATGTACTATAGCCGTAAAGCAATGCGAGCATTTAATGATGAAAAAAATAAGCTAGGTCCATCGATAACTGCTCTAGGATTAACAGATACTGAAAAACTTAAACCTGAGTGCAAGGAAATTGAAAAAACAGGAGAGTCTAATAAATCGATCAATTGTACAGTTACATACAATAAAGCTACAACCTACGATTCTGCTGATTCCGTTAGTAAAGCACTAGGAAATGCTAAAATATTGAGTCAGCAACTAGGCTCGCAAGGCTGGGTAAAGGGTAACTATGATATTGATCAGTGGTTTAGCGAAGTGTTAAACAAAGTAGACTACAATCCTGATGCAACATTCGAAAGACTTAACAATAATACTCTATGTGTTCTCCAGTTCACCGTTGCATACTCAAATCCGAAACCACCTACAGTGAACGTTAACTATAGTTGTAGCACTCCTGAAACTAAGACTCCATTTTAATATACGTTAGCGTACTACTATTCATTTGATACGAAAATATAACAACACAAATTAATAGCCTTGAGCAGTTTATTTTATTATCATAAGTGTAATGGAGCTGGAAAACACAAATTTTGAATCTATTAACTTTGCCCGAGCTACGTACCCGGATGAATTAGCAGTATTTACTATTGGCTCAACACTTATCGATCACATTGAAGGTTCAATTACTGATTCTGCTGTGGTAGATATCGAAAGTACAATCGACGATTACGCTCGTGATAACAGCAGGCTTAATCTTCCAATACAGTCTGAGACACTTCCTGGCATATTTCCCCTTGAAATAGAGCCTGTCAGTGAAGAAGAATCAGAAGTGCTGCGAAAGTTAATCCCAAACTGGCGTCAGGTTGGATCATTTCTTATTCGTCTTGATTCAATAAAGTTACCTTCAATTGCACCTGTGAATACAGAACGACCGTCGCTACTTAGTACGTTCTCATAACGTTTCTTTGAATACCCCCTCGAAAAATGTCATAAAATCTGTTAAAATTGCACGGTTAAGCCGTCGTAGCTCAGTGGTAGAGCACCGCCATGGTAAGGCGGGGGTCTCGGGTTCAATCCCCGACGACGGCTCCATGCACTAAAGCTATACAAATTACGTTACAGCAAAGCGAAAAAGACTAGTAATTAAGATTGATATCTGTTAAAATATATTTCTATGGCAAAGAAAACTGATAAACGAAAGATCGTAGGTCTTGTATGTGAAGAGACTGGCATCCGCCACTACTACACAACCAAGAATACTATGAACACACCCGAAAAACTTCGTCTTAAGAAGTATAACCCTCTCCTTCGCAAGTACACATGGTACAGTGAAACCAAGAAATCTCTTGGACGCAACGAAGTAAAGAAATAAAACTAACCACCCAAACAAGGGTGGTTTTTTTATAACGTGATACCATAAGAAGTATGAAAAAATACTTAGCAACATCACTCCTATCACTTACATTAATCGCAGCGTATGCTCCGACTGCGTATGCAACCAGCCTGGCGGTAACGGTAGATATTAATGCAGGTTGTCAAGGAACTGTTAATGGAAGCTCTTCGATTACTTTACCCGTAGAATCTACGCAGAGTTCTAATATTACAATTTTTAATCAGAACTACGTTTCTTATCAAAATGTTGCAGGACCAGGCTTTTCAGGGTCGCTAGCAAACAACAATAAGGTTCCTACTGGTGAAGTTGTTAGAACTTTCAATGTTGGAACAATAACTGCTAATACAACAATTACGGTTACTCCAGTAATTACACAAAATACAGATGCATACATTGCCGGTAATAATAGCTGCCCTCCTGGGTCAAATCCAGTACCGAGCACAATCATACTAACTCCAATTAAGCCTGCGAGCACTCCAGCACCGACCACCACTAAAACTACGACTCCTACCCCAACAGCAAAAACTACTGCGACAGCTTCAACTACAGCTACCACACCAGTAGTATCTAGTGATTCAAAAGACACCTCTGTAACCAATTCACAGACTCCCTCGCAGCCGACACAGAAGAAACGAAATCTTACTCCTATATATATCGGAGCCTTTGTTGGTGCAGTAGCTGGAGCGATCGCATATGTAGCTCAGAATAAGAAAAAGAATACGAAACAAACAAAATCTATGAAAAAAATAAAGAAAAGTAAGACAAAAAAATAGAAGCCATATATAGAGCTTCTTGATTCATTGTGGCAGGGGTACGTGGAATCGAACCACGGTCTTAGGTTTTGGAGACCCATATACTAGCCGCTGTACTATACCCCTATATTAATGAACTTAGTATATAGTAAAACATCCTGAGCAATTTGTCACTAGCGATTACTACTTATGGCTACTCTTAGTTTATGCTGTATTATTTTCACAATAGAGTTTATTTACAGGGTAGCATAAGATACAATATAGATTACTATGAGCAAAGTGATATCAACAAAACCAGTCCTGATTATGTTGTACGGCTATCCTGGAGCTGGCAAAACTCACTTTGCACGGCAACTTAGCGAAACATTGCATGCTGCTCATGTGCACGGTGACCGAATTCGCGGTGAGTTATTCGAAAAACCTCAATACGACACGCATGAGAATGAAGTCGTCAACCACCTGATGATATATATGGCAGAAGAATTTCTAAAAGCTGGGGTCAGCGTTATTTTCGATGCCAATAGCGACAGAACTGCCCATCGACGTGAAATGCGTAATATTGCGCGCAAAATTAAGGCTGAAACACTGCTTGTATGGCTTCAGATCGACTCTGTAAGTGCATTTGCACGGCTTGGTCGGCGCGATAAGCGTAAAGCTGATGATAAGTACGCAACACCATATACCAGCGATTCTTTTGAAAAATACATTCAAAAGATGCAGAATCCAAAGAACGAAGACTATGTTGTCGTCAGCGGTAAGCATACCTTTAATACACAACGCAGTGCAGTCATTAAGAAATTGTATGAAATTGGAGCTATCGCAATAGATGAAGCTACCAGTGGAGTAGTAAAGCCAGGACTCGTAAATCTCATTCCAAATCAACTACGCGGTGGTCGCGTTGATAACTCACGTCGCAATATACTCATTCGATAATGAAGACTGTCTCAATACCCGATATTGGGGAAGTGCAGCTTGTAAAAAATTCACGTTCGCGAACTATTAAGATGACTATTGACCGCAATAGTACAGTTAAGGTCACACTACCTTCGTGGGCCCCATATAAAGCTGGTGAGCTTTTCGTATTATCAAAGCAGGAGTGGATTAAGGAACATATACAGCCAAAGACACTTCTCAAGCATGGTGACCCAATTGGAAAATTCCATCATCTATATTTTAGAAGCGATGAAACAGTAAAAACCGTCACAAGCCGCCAAAAAGGCAGTGCGCTTTGGGTAACCCATCCACATACCCTTAAGCATACTCATGAGACCGTACAAGCCAGTGCACGTAAGATATCTATGAAAGCTTTACGTGTGCAAGCTCAAAATACCTTACCCCAACGACTGACGCAGTTAGCGAAGAAGCATGGCTTTGAGTTTTCTTCTGTTAGCGTACGTCAACTAAAAGCACGCTGGGGAAGCTGTAGTAGTAAACAAGAAATAACATTGAACTTCTTTCTCATGCAACTACCATGGGAATTGATTGACTACGTCTTGCTTCATGAACTCACACATACAAAAGCTATGCATCATGGTCCTGAATTCTGGAAGATTTTTGACCAGGCCTTGCCTAATGCCAAAAGCTACAGAAAACAATTGCACGAATACGCTCCATATATTTAGCTATACACCTTGCTAAACTCCTTGCAATAGTGTAGTATTGACTTATCGACCTACCATTTTAGTAGGTTATTTTTATTTAGAGGAGTGTCATGGCTGATAAATCAAAGGGTACATCACCAAAACGTAAACTTGTAACCGTACGAGAGCGTTCAGAAAATACTCCTGAAAATAAATCACGGGCTAGAAGAGTTACATCAACAGCAAAGAAAGCATCTGCACCATTTCGTGTTGTAGGTCGGTTTCTAAAAAAGCTCGCACATCCGTTCCGATTCATGCTCGCACCTTTTAAAACACGGCCAGCACGTTTCATTGGACGAATACTCGCTAAAGTATTGTTAATCAACTACTTCCGCAGTGCATGGAAAGAGCTTCGCCAAGTCACATGGCCTGATCGAAAAGAAACACGACAACTCACACTTGCAGTATTCGCCTTTGCAGTTGTATTTGGCATCATGATTACACTAACAGATTACGGATTAGATAAAGTATTTAAAAAGGTTATATTAAAGAATGAGTAAAAGATACGACACCACAAAGCAATGGTATGCAATCCATACCTACAGTGGCTATGAAGAAAAAGTAGCTGAAAGTATTCGACAGCGTGCGGATAGTCTTGATATGAAGGATAAGATCTACCAGGTCTTAGTTCCTAAAGAAAAGATGATCGAAATTAAGAACGGTAAGCGTAAAGTCGTTGAAAAGAAGATTTTCCAAGGCTACGTTATCGTAAACATGAAGCTTACTGAAGATGCATGGTACATCGTTCGTAACACTCCTGGTGTTACAGGCTTTGTTGGAACTGGTACAGAACCGACACCAATCGATGAAGATGAAATGGAAAAGATCAACAAGCGTATGGGTCTTGAACAGCCGAAGCATAAGATTGATTACAAAATCGGTGACGTTGTCAACATTACAGATGGTCCATTCAAGAGCTTTGACGGTACCATTAACGACATTGATGTTGCTAAGGGCAAGCTCAAAGTACTCGTAAACATGTTCGGACGTGAAACACCTGTTGAGCTTGATAGCTTGCAAGTAAAACGAGTCTAATCATAACCCTGGACAACAGAGGTAAACTTTAGTATAATAGCCCTGTTACGCACACAGTGCATTGTATATCACCGCTTCTTTGGGTATACAAATATCAATATCTAGAAAATCAAAGGAGATTTTCACACTATGGCAGAAAAGAAAGTAAAAGCTAATCTTAAGATGAAGATCCCTGCTGGACGCGCAAGTGCAGCTCCACCAGTTGGTAGCACACTCGGTCAGTACGGAGTTAATATGATGGATTTCATTAATCCATTTAACGACGCAACTAAGGATATGCAAGGAGCAACAGTTACTGCGCATATTACTATTTATGACGATCGAACTATGGAATTCCGCGTTGTGGGCGCTCCAACAGATGACCTTATCCGCGCTAAGCTTGGTATCCAAAAAGGATCAGGCAAGCCAAACAGCGAAAAGATTGCTAAAAAACTAAGCGACCAAGCGTTAACTGAAATTGCTGAAGCAAAAGCACACGACATGAACACAACTGATATCGATGCTGTCAAAAAGATGGTGGCTGGTACAGCTCGAAGCATGGGCGTTGAAATAGAACAATAATCAATTAATTTGTGGGAGCTAGTAAGAATCTAGCGTATGCACCACGAAAGGATCAAACAATGGCAGAAAAGAAAGAAGTAACAACTCCAGAAGAAGTTAGTTCAACCGTAGAAGAAACTCCTAAAGCTCCAAAAGCTACAGCGAAAGCTGGAAAGCGAAGCGATAAAGCAGTTAAAGAAGCTGCTGAAAAAGAAGCAAAAGAAGCTCGTAAGGCCGAGACTAAGACAGAAGAAACAGAAAAGCCAAAAGCTGGCCCTGCTCCAAAGACTCGAAGCCTACTTGAGCGACGCGGTAAAAAATACCAGGAATCACAAAAGCTTGTTGAAGCAGATAAAGAATACAGCCTCAATGAAGCACTAGCCCTTGCAACTAAGAGTAGCCCTGTTAAGTTTGACGCTACTGTTGAGATGCACATTCGTCTTGGCGTTGACCCACGTCATGCCGACCAGAACATTCGCGGTAACCTGACACTCCCTGCAGGAACAGGTCGCACTGTACGTGTTGCTGTGTTTGCAGATGGTGACGACGCAGAAAAAGCAAAAGCAGCTGGTGCTGACATTGTCGGAACAGAAACAATTACCAATGCACTCAACAAAGGTGTCATCGAATTTGACGTTCTTGTTGCAATGCCTACACTCATGGCTAAGCTTGGTAAGTTTGCTCGTTTGCTTGGCCCTCGTGGTCTTATGCCAAACCCTAAGAGCGGTACTGTTACAACTAACGTTGCAAAAGCAGTTAAAGAATCTAAGGGCGGACGTATTGAGTTCCGTGTAGATAGCACTGGAATCGTACACCTTGGTATTGGTAAAGTTAGCTTTGGTGAAAAGAAACTCCTTGAAAACGCAGAAGCAGTAATGGCGAGTGTAAAAGCTGCTAAGCCTGCAAGCGTTAAGGGTAACTATGTTCGTTCAATGTATATTGCAACAACAATGGGCCCTAGCATCAAAGTCGTTACACAATAAAGCTATTGATTCATTGTATCCTTGATGAGCATTTGCAGTGCCAGGATCCAAAAGATTACTTCAATTTGTAGGTTGATATTGTTTACTGCCAAAAAGAGGCAGGTCGTCACTAGCAACCCCTTTATTACTAGTAATTCTTCAGGCATGCGGTATGATGTCTTGCGCAACACCTGATATAACAGAATAGAGTACAGTAATACAACTGTGACACCTCTCTCAACGAGTAGATCCGCATAGTAATTATGGCTACTTTCAAAGCGAACTCCCTTCTGATAAATATCAGTGTAGAGATCAGGGTAATTTGTTGAGTTTTGAATTATATTTTTTTCTATACTTTTCATACCTCCACCAAATAGTAGTTCTTTGTTTGATATCGGAAAACTTGCAGCAAGTAAATGATAACGATACATTGAGCTTTCACCAAAATATGATACGTTCATTAGACGCGTAAAGAAATTAAAGATTAGAAAAACGCTGATACTAATTGCAAAAACAGTGAATATTGTTCTTTTTGAAATAATAACTAGATCCCGTCTATGGGCCCATAGTACATAGAGAAATGTCAGGACAATTGCACTTCGTGTTTGCGTAAGCACTAGACAGATTATTAATAATACCAATCCTAAACGACCAATGTTGTCAGGGATTAATTTACGAGATACCAGCCAACTACCTATGATGATTCCAATCATAAACAGATATGCAGCGTAAATAATTTGAGTGTCAATGAACCCAAGCCGTATTTTGTCATGACCAGTAATCCAATACAGCAGGCAGACAGTGCCCCACCACACAATAATGTAAAACATACCTCTTAAAAGATCTTTTGTTCGAATTGTAGTCAATGATAAGCCTATACATAAAGCTGCTATTAGTGAGCCTAATGCAGGATGTACAAAAGGGCTTCCGAATACAGCATTAGAAATTGATGATCTGAGCAATAACGTGAACGCGGAGGCTAGAATAATCCATAACAGTATTTTTCGATGCGTGAAAACACGTAAAGATTTTGGATTATATAACATGATGTACCCAAGTGAGGATATACCGCTCACCAGAATAAAAAATCTTCTGTACCAAAACATGTCACGCGTAGACGGTAGCCATATAAACATACCTAGAAGCAAAAGTATGATTGTCAATGCCAAAAATAACTTTTGACCTAAAAGCTTAGTTGATCCATTTTTATTAGGCATTACATATAGTCTATACTTGATGTCATGTCGATTAAAATAAAAAAGACAATACAAAAGAAATTACATAAAGACTATACCCTATACCTTCCGACACTCAGTGCCGTAATTCTTGGGACTGCTTTCTTAAATACACATTTTTATATATTTGGCTTTATTGGATTATTACCCTTCATCTGGTTTATCTTCCATCTTACTAAATTTAGCAAGCAGCAAATCATACGAAGCATCTATTGGTCGGGTCTCGTATATGGCAGCATCATATTTGCATGGGAGTTACAAACTAGCCCAAGTAGCTGGACCGCGCTTGAGGGATCTCTGTCAATAGTTACTAAAATATTAGCTTGGACATTGTCTGCTTTTATTTTTTCAATTGGCTTCTGGCTTTTAGCTCGTTACATTCTTCGTTTTAGACATCAACCAAGAACAATACTAGTAACACTTCCATTTGTATGGGCACTGATGGAGCTTACGAGAACCTATCTTTTTGCAATCATAACATATGGCCCTGGTTCGAGCATTAGTCCCAACTGGAATCTAGGCGTCCTAGGCTTAACCCTTATGCCAACACCCCTTGCATATATTTCACGATTCGTTGGATTACTTGGATCAACAATAGTAGTCGTGCTCATAAATATAGCTATGTACTTCATTATTGTGAAGCGTCGTTACATGGTCGCAGCCTACATTTGCACACCTTTATTACTGTTAAGCGTCATTGGCTATATTTTATTTCAGCCAAACACCAGCAACATATTTGTGTCGTCCATTCATCTTGAATCAACAGATACTCTAGAAGCCTGGGATTCTATACCATTGCCTGAAAAAAACACTGATATATTGGTAGCGCCTGAATATTCGCTTATTTTTAATAATAAAAACTATGAAACGTTTTTGAAAAATTCCCTTGGTCCTCAGACAACACTTATTACAAGTGTGGCTACAGATGGAAAGCCTGGGCAAAATGAACTAACTTTATATGAGACAGGTGGGGGCTTCGTGAATAAACAGCCAAAAACATTTCTTATTGCTGGGGGAGAATACATGCCTTATATATTTTCTGGATTTTTCAAAGCTATAAAACAGGAGTACTTAACTAAAGCATTCAACGATAGTCAGCAGATTAAAAAAGGAAGTACTCCCGAACAAGCAGTCCAGTTACATAAAGTAAAAACCGGAAGTCTTGTCTGTTCAGGGGTCTTGGCACTCAGTGAATACAGGCGACTAACAAATGAAGGAGCAGAGGTCTTAACTAACTCTGCATCATTATCTTTAATCGCCAATGCAAGCCTATACCACGTTCAGGAGGGGTATCTAACGCGCTTTCATAGTATTGCGAATGCACGACCCTTCATTCATTCTTCAAGAAGCGGAGAAAGCTACATTTTAGATGCTAATGGAACAGAAAAGGCGCATGCAACAGGCAACTCACAGCTACTGAATGCTCAGGTAAAAGCGTCTAATAGAAAAACGCCTTATACAATTTTGGGAGAGTGGACAGTACTTTTAGGTATTATCTTTACACTCGTATATATAAGGCGTTTCTAATTTAACTTAGTAACCTGAACCGTAAGAACCGCGGTGCAGTGAGAAGTTGTATACTAGCCAAGTTCCCTTATTGCTCGTGAAAAACGTCTCGAATTGCGATGCTGATGCCCCAGATACATTAAAGCTATACGTACAATTTTCTACATAAGCCGTAGTCGATAGTAATGGCGTGCCGGAAGGGCCGAAACCTGCCTGACCAACCTTACCGCCACCAGCACCCCCAAGGTTACCTTGCGCGACTGAAATGAAGCTTACTGCATCTGGAGTTGCTGCTTTGACGTTGTAGCACACGTAATACTCGCCGTCAGATAAAGCAGTAGTCTTGAATGAGATCTTGCCCCCTTCTGGAACCTGGAGAACTTTAACAGGCTGGGATGCATCGCTGACTTGCGTCGTATTAGTAAATGTAAACTGGGAGTCTTTTGCATTTTGAGCATTAGATAGAGTATATAAGACAGCACTGTTGTCTTGCGGTTTTACATTAAATGTCGTGATCTGAAATGTGCCTTCGACAGGAAATATAGCCTTGAGCTTTGTAAGACCACTAGTATTTTGCACTACAAAGTCCTTGCATACTTCTTTATACGTGTTGAGCGTGAGGAAGCTATCTCCTCCACCACCGCCTCCATAGCTATTTGTTGCTTCAATTCCTACATAGGGGGTTGTACCTTTATACGCTGTCGGCTTGATATTAAAGCAGCCTGTATAAATACCGATGTTTAACTTGGGTGTGAATGCAAGGGAACCGCCACCACTGATTTCAGTTACTTTAACGGTTTTTTTGCCATCCGGGACATCAACAACGCGAGCATTAACGCTAGACCACATGCTATTGCCAGAAAGAACATCGGCAGTATTAACTTGGTAAATAACAGTTGCAGCAAAGGATCTAATGAGAATTACTACACCGACTGCCGCAAAAGCAGCAATAATTAATATTATTCGAGTTTTATTACCAGTAAAATTATTTTTGTTTTTAACATTCACTTTTGATGAAGCCATATTATTTCCTTATACTAATTTATACTTTTAACGATAAATGATTTCAACCGTAAGCACAATAACTTTATTGATTCAACGTGTAGCTTATAACCTTCCAGCTACCGTTTATTACTTGAAAGAATGCATCTCCAGTGTAGGTCTTGTTAGAATATTGTGCAGAAAATGAGATACTGCCAATCTCTGGTCCTGTTTGCTGCCATGCTTTTCTATTAATTGAAATCGATGCGTTATTAGGAAAATTTGAAGTATCGGCTGCGACGTATTTATTGCCTTTTAGTCCAGTCTGCTCGATAGATGTTATGGCTGTACAAACACCTTCAGGCATTCCACTCACTCCACAGTACACATTATTTGTTGATGGTGATGCCTGAGAATTGTTTGAAATAGGCTCTGGGGATGTATTTGTTGATTCTGGCGTACCCTGCAAAGGGGTATCTTTTTGAGACTTTTGTTGCACAATTTCTGACTGCGTCGTAGGTTTTATTGTGTTCTGTCTTGATGCAATAATTATTGATGCCCCAGCAAAACCAATAAACGGTGAACTCAGTATTGCAAGTGCTACGATAATCGTCTTAAGTTTATTAAAAAATGGTTTTTGCGCAACGAGCTCCACAGAGTTGTGCGCTGTGGTAACTTGAGCTGAAGAATTTTTATTATTTGGTTTCCGCATGTAACCAAGAGGATTCATAGAAAAAGTATAGCATAACCATAGCCATATACACTTGGAGGATATGGAGTAATAATTTAGTTGTAATATTGCACTATACTCTTGTAGATAGTGCAATTTTTTCTGTACAATACACTGTAATTGAAGAGGGTTATTTGTGGGTGTATACAGCAATATTCAGATTAAAGAGGCAATAAAAGAAGGACATATTGTCTTTCATCCATATGTCGAAGATCATATTGCTGGTAGCAGTATTGATGTAACACTTGGCGACTGGTTCTATCGAACTGAAAGACCAAGCCAAGGTGCGTTCTATAACCCATTTGATGAAAAAGCTGTGAATGCCTACTTTGGTGAACCGCAACAAGCTGAAATTCACGAGAAATGGGCAAAGAAACATGGACGTCGACTATTTGAAAATATTCCTGCGGATCACCCGATTATTGTGCTACGCCCACACGAACGAATCTTAGCCCACACACATGAATTTATTGGCATCAAAGCTCCAGGAACAAGCACTATGCAGGCTCGCAGTACTTGGGGACGCAATGGTGTTGCAGTCTGTCTAGACGCAGGCTGGGGAGATCCAGGCTACATTAATCGCTGGACGATGGAAATTTATAATATGAACCAACATGAAAGTGTTGTCCTGCCAGTCGGTGAGCGCATTGCTCAGCTTGTATTCTATGAAACAGGACCTGTTGACCTCGAATACAAAAAACTCAGTGGTAAGTACCAAACAAAGGCTAGCGACAGACTTGATGACATTATCGCCGATTGGAAACCATCTCAAATGCTACCGCGTGCCCATAAGGATGTTCGTCGTAAACCTAAGCCAATCAAAGGACTTAAAAAGTAACTATACATGCTTAATAACGTAACTGTGGTGGGGGAAGGATAGCAATGCAAGACACTACAGGACTTTTTCTCGTCATAGAGGGAACAGATGGCTCAGGCAAGGGAACGCAGTTTAAGATCCTTGCTGACCGACTCAAGCGTGAAGGACATGATGTCGTCACATTCGATTTTCCACAGTATGAACACGACTCAAGCTACTTTGTAAAACAATATCTTAATGGTAACTATGGCACTGCTGAAGAAGTTGGACCATATACTGGGTCATTGTTTTACGCCTTGGATCGCTACCAAGCATCAAATGCTATTCGACAAGCACTCGCAGAAGGTAAGATCGTTTTAGCCAATAGATTCACGGGATCTAATATGGCACATCAGGGTACAAAGTTCCAAAACGACGAAGAACGTCGTGGGTACTTTATTTGGCTTGATAACCTCGAATTCATGATGCTCAAGATTCCCAGGCCTCATAAGAACATAGTGCTCCGTGTTCCAGCTGAAACCGCTCAAAAACTCGTAGATAACAAAGGGGAGCGCTCATATACTGAGAAGAAGCGAGATATTCATGAAGCTGACCTTAGTCACTTGCAAAAATCAGTGCAAGTCTACGATGATCTCTGTCAGCTATTCCCTCGAGACTTCCAAAGAATAGACTGTGTCCGTAGCGGTCAACTCATGGATATTGAAACTATAAGTGACCTATTATGGAACACTGTACAGCCCCTTCTGCCACTTATTCCATATAATGGAGAACCACAACTTACGAGCAAACCTACAGAAGCTAATCCATATGTGACAAAATCTGATGATGGCCACTATACTATCACTCCACTTGGTAAAGAGTTTCTTGATAAATCAGTGACAAGTAGCACAAATAACGTCTATGTGTTTAACGATAACTTAAGCCCGACCATGATCGCGGCAGCAATGGCAAGACTCAGCCGTCGAAGTGATGATATGCGCATTACAATCCTTGATGAATTTGCAGGAGCTGCAGGAAAAGACGAAAAGCTACTACAGCGGGTTATTACTGCGTACGGAGACGATTCGGTACAACAGCTTGTCGGACTGCATCTGGTAGTAGAAAAAGCCTCGAACCTGCTCACGAAAAAACTAGAATGGGGACGACTTGCAGCCTATCTTGAACAGTCTACTCGCTACATATACTTTGACCAGAAAGATGAGAACGGCAACTATCGATACCATGTTCCTGAACACTTTGACGCAGATCTAAAACTGACATACATGAAAGCTATGGACAGTATTTTTGATAAATACTCGCTCATGGTACGACATTTAACAAAATACATTGCCGACAAATCATCAACACCAGAGTCAGAAAGAGACATTGCTTGGAAAGGCGCAGTCCGAGCTCAAGCCTGCGACGCAATTCGTCCAGTATTACCCGTGTCGACACAATCTACTGTCGGTATTTATGCATCTGGACAAGCTCTGGAGAGCCTGATTATGCATCTGTTAAGCGATGAACTTAAGGAAGCGCAAAGTGTTGGCCAGCAACTCTTGGATGAAGCCCGTAAGGTTATACCGACCTTCTTAGAGCGAGCAGATAAACCAGCTCGCGGCGGCGCTACAATAGCGTACCGTGCAAATACCAGCAAGGCTGTTGAAAAACTATCCCAGGAACTTTTGCCACAGCAATATGGTCAATACGAAGAGCCAGTCAGACTAAACTACGTGTGGCCACGTAATGAACTCGATCTTGTTCCTGACATGCTGTACGAACACAGTCATTTATCCCTTCAGGAAATAAAACAGGAAGTAGAAACTTGGGATTACGCTAAAAAATCTTCAGTATTTCAGGCATACATGGGTGAACGACTGAATCGCAGGCACAAACCGGGCCGTGCAATCGAGAACGCCCACTATAGCTGGGATCTGGTATGCGACTATGGCATCTTTAGAGATTTACAACGTCACCGCATGGTAGATGATATGGAATGGCAATACCTTACTCCACGCTATGGCTATGAGGTGCCAGATCTTGTCGATGAAGCAGAACTTACTGAGCTCTTTGAAGATTGTTTCGACATTAGTCTCAGGCTCCATAGTGTATTGCAAGCAGCCGGTCATGAACTCGATGCACAGTATGCAACACTTCTTGGTCACCGTATGCGATGGAAGATGACGTATAACGCACGAGAAGCTTTCCATTTTAATGAACTCCGTACAAGCCCTCAAGGACACCCAGGATATCGTAAATTAGTTCTACACATGCACGAGAAGCTTGCAGAAGTACACCCAATGCTCGCAGATGCTATGAAATTCGTAAATAAGGATGAAGACGAAGAACTTACGCGACTTGCGGCAGAAAAGTATACACAGTTCAAACTCGAGCAAATGGAATCATAAGACCCATCTTGCGGCACGAACAAGTCTTTGCTATATATAGAGTATGGTAAAAGCACAGTTACAGACTCTCGGACTCCTCCTCGGCCTTCATGGGCTGTGCTTCAGTTTTGCTGGGGCCAGGACGATATAATCGTCATAGCGCAGCCCGAACGATCTAGGCCTCAGCAACTGAGGTTTTTTAATTTTATGGAGAATATACATGCACGAACATGATCCAACACAAGGAGTAATTCAGCAAGAGACAGTGTCAGAAGACACCATACGAAAGATTGCCCGCGTAGTTATTCCGTATGCCGGAACGGAGCAAGCTCATGAAGAGCCACAGATCATACATCAAGTGAGTGAATTTCGAGCAAATTTACCAGCATAAGACTCAATTGATAGATGTTAGCTAAAAAACAGCTCAACCCTCTTATGCTTGACATTTTAGCATAATTAATGTAAAATAGGCATATATGAAGTCACAGTTTCAGGGAGCTCAAACTCTCGAATCTTCACAAACGGTTAAAGAACTAAAGGCAAACTATGATCTTGCTCTTAGTGATGTGCTTACTCCTAGAGATTCCGCACTATCAAACCTAGGTTCTTGGGTCTCAGAATTTGAGAATAGCGGCCTTACATTGGTTGATTTTACACGTCAGCATTCTGAACGTGTCTACGAAACTTTGTTTGAAACTTCTCAAGAAATCGGAAGAATTATTTCTTCAGTTCCAGAAATTTTAGATGGCATAGAGGACTTTTTGCCTGTTGACAGACTGGAATATCATAAAGCACGACGCACTTACTCCAGTCACCCATCTACTACGTTAAGGATGCTTGATCGCACCTCATCAAGCCGAAGAGCAACTCAGGCAATGCGTGCAGGTCTTGATGATCTCGTATTGATGACTGCACGTAGAACATTTCGGAGCTATCCTATTTCGACTATTAATAATCTTGAGAGAGATGCTTCAGGGCGCAGAGCAACTCAGGCAATGCGTGCAGGTCTTGATAATCTCGTATTGATGACTGCACGTAGAAATTATCCCAAATTTCCTACTCGAACCATTTATGATCTTGAAAGAGATGCTTCAGGGCGCAGAGCGGCTACGAAAATTAAGGAGCATTTAGTGACTCCTTATGACGATCCAAGTGCTGAAGACAGTAAAAGTCAAAACCCGTACGAAGAATCTCGAACATCTTATAGTCAGACACAAGAGTCAACGCGAACGTCACCTGCATACGATGACCTCCTTAGTTCTTTACGTAGACTTGGTGACCGTAGCATTCTTACGACTATAGAAAGCTTTGATCCATCAGAGGTTTCTAAAGTTGTTGCTACAGTAAAATATCTACGCGATAAGCACCCAGAAATTACCGATAAAGAAATTGCATTGAAATATACTCGATTATCTAATAACGCAGAAAATACAAGCCCTGAGAGAATGCGTGCAACGCAAATTGTCTTAACGCTCATGGGTAATAAAATTTCTGGAACACTGCCGTTTTAATATAGATTACAAATGAATTTAATTTTCTAGGGTATATTGACAAAACAGCGGTAAATACCGTAAAATAAGCCTATCGTTACCAAAGACAGTGGCAGCCATTAGGCTTAATACGCTACCGAGGTAGAAACAACTTGTTTCATGCTTTGATCAAATGTCTTTGGATAGTACGTCCAAAGACATTTTGTTTTTAAGCGGTAACGTGTCAAATAGGTCGATTTGACTAAAAATCTAAGAGGAGCCAACATGGCACTAACAAAAGATAAGAAACAAAACGTTGTCGATGAAGTATCTTCACTATTGAATGATTCTAAATTGACAGTCGTTGCAGCTTACCAAGGCACAACTGTAAAGGAACTTCAGAAGCTTCGAAGCGAAGCGAAGAACGACGGCACAGTAGTCAAGGTAGTAAAAAACAGACTTGTTATTAAGGCTGTTGAAGCCAACGAAACACTAAAGGGAGCTGATGTCAGCGAACTTAAGGGACAGTTGCTTTACGCTTTTAACACGACTGATGAAGTTGCTCCTGCAAAAGCTATTGCTGCTTTCGCAAAAACTAATCCAACACTTAAGTTCGTAGGTGCTATTAGCGCTGATGGAACATTCATGAGTGCTGAAGAAGTTACTGCGCTTGCAACACTACCAAGCAAGACTCAACTTATCGCTGGCATTATCAATACGCTCAACGGACCAGTTAATGGTGTAATGAGTGGACTAGCCGGTAACCTACACGGACTCCTTCAAGCAATTGAAGCGAAAGCCGCTAATTAATCGAAAGGAATATTAAATGGCAGATCTCAAAAAATTTGCAGAACAGCTTGTTAACCTTACTGTTCTAGAAGTAAACGAACTAAGTACAATCCTTAAGGATGAGTACGGCATTGAACCAGCTGCAGCAGCAGTTGCAGTTGCAGGCCCTGCAGCAGACGCAGCTCCAGCAGCAGAAGAGAAGAGCGAATATGACGTTGTTCTTAAAGACGCTGGTGCACAAAAAGTTGCAGCTATTAAGGCTGTAAAAGAAATCACTGGACTTGGTCTCGGTGAAGCTAAAGCTATCGTAGATGGCGCTCCAAAGACTGTGCTTGAAAAAGCAAAGAAAGAAGACGCTGAAGCAGCTAAAAAAGCCCTCGAAGAAGCAGGTGCTACTGTAGAACTCGCGTAATACGAATCTACACTAATATAAAGAGGCCACTTATGTGGTCTCTTTTAATTTTTGGCGTAAATCAATTTTTGATTATTGTAGGTTATACTAAGTTCAAATGAATACTACTCTTAATTCAGTTGCAGTTATGGTCAGTAAGCTTCCTATCTCAAACTATCGAGGATTTTATCTAAAAAAAGGAAAGGTCGTTATTTCTGATGATGAGTTAAGTCTTGTGAGTAGATGGAGCATTGGCGGCGAAAATATATATGGCTTGTTATATTCCGAAATAGATGGGTATTCAATAACTTTACGTGGATTATGGATTAGACATCATGACAAGTCTGTACCTAAATATGTCTTAGTTCGAAAATCTGGGCTTCGTAACGGGACTAAGGCCAACGAAGAATTACATATATTAGCCCAGTTCTTGGAAGCTAAAGGCATAAAATCATATTAATGCGTTAAGATTTGCATAATTGTATAAATATCAAGTTACTTATCCACAGAATTATTATATTATTTTTGACTTAATAAAGCCCACGTGGTATTTTTAGGCGTAAAGGTAGTCAAAAATACTACTTCGGAGAGACAAAAATGGCGGAAGTACCAGAGAAACAAATAAAAAGAATGCGTAGCCTCATTCAGGAGGCTGAGACGAGCCTTGCTGCGGCTAAAGAGCTATTAATTAGTCTTGTTGGCGACGATCCAATGGTACTTACATCTACAAAAGATGAAAGCCTCGGTAAGATAATTGAAGGTGTCTTTGATGGTCAAAACATGGTGGGATCAGATGGCAAAATGTACCCAGTACCTGCAAACTATGCAAGTAAATCAAAGCTCGTGCAAGGTGATATTTTAAAACTTACTATTGCAGATGACGGCACATTCCTTTACAAGCAAATTGGTCCAATAGCACGACGCCAACTCGTTGGTACTCTCGAGCTTCGTGAAGGCCACTACTTTGTAATTGTTGGCGACCACTCATACCGCGTACTCCTTGCAAGCGTTACTTACTTTAAAGCAAAACCAGGCGACCAAGTCAGCGTTAACGTTCCAGAAGAAGACCCAAATGCTGAATGGGCTGCACTTGAAGCTGCTCTCTAATTAGACACATAAATACAACGGTATTTCACACCCTGTTAGGCTATACTATATAGACTATGGGGAGAGCATTGTATCGTAAGTATCGTCCTCAAACATTGGACGAAATTTTTGGTCAGGAGCATATTACTGACACGCTTCGTAATGCAATCAAAAACAATACCATTAGCCATGCGTATCTATTGACCGGCCCACGCGGTGTCGGTAAAACGAGTATTGCTCGCATTCTTGCCTATGAACTGAATGCAGTTCCATATGACGAGACCTCTTCATATATGGATATTATTGAAATAGATGCTGCGAGTAATCGCCGGATCGATGAGATTCGAGATCTTCGAGATAAAGTGCATGTTCTACCATCTCAACTAAAGTACAAGATCTATATCATTGACGAAGTCCATATGTTAACGAAAGAAGCGTTCAATGCACTGCTTAAAACTCTTGAGGAACCGCCAGCCCATGTCGTCTTTATCCTTGCAACCACTGAAGCCCATAAACTGCCCGATACGATTGTCAGTCGAACACAGCACTTTACTTTCAAGCCTATCGGAAGCGATACGCTTGTAAAACAACTTGCGACCATTGCAAAAAAAGAAAAGATCAAAATTGACACACCAGCATTAAAACTAATTGCTCAGCATGGCCGTGGTAGCTTCAGGGACAGCATTAGTCTGCTTGATCAGGTCCAAAGTATTCAGGGTAGCATAGACGGCGTACAAATAGAGAGACTGCTTGGAGTCGTCTCAGACGAAGTGCTAAACAAATTGTTAACAGCATTGCAAACTGGGAGCCTTAGCGACGTCTCAGGGCTTCTCGATGCCTTACATGACCAAGGAATACAAGGAGCAGATATTGCAAAACAACTAGCGGGTGCAATTCGTGATCGCATCTACGAAGATCCTACTTTCCAGAGCCTCGCAATGACAGGATTACTTAAAGCTCTTATTGACGTACCAACTAGTTTTAATCCAGATAAATACCTTGAGGTCGTATTATTGGAATTTATTTTCCAAGGAAATCCTCAACCACACGTTGCTTCAGCGCCAGCTGCAAAGATAGAGCCTGAAATAAAAGCACCTACTGCGGCTATAAAAATAGAGTCGCTAAAAACTCCACCAGTCGAGACTCCCAAACCAAAAGCCAAAAAAGTAGAAGAACCAAAAAAGACCGAAAAAAAAGTTGAGAAATCATCCGAGCATATAGCGTTTAGCGACGAGCTTTGGCCGATCATTGTTGCAGACATTAAAAAAACGAATAACACCATTTACGGTATCTTACGCATGGCTCAAATGAATTATGAAAATAATACCATTGAGTTACTCTTTAAATTTCCTTTTCATCAGAAACAAATCAACGAACCAAAGAACAAAAAGATTATAGAAGATATCGTCAAAAAACATACAGGTCAATCTATTACTATTGTCTGTAGCCTTACCGAAAAACCTAAAGCAGTCAACATTGATGCCATAAGCAATATTTTTGAAGGTAGTGAAGTGCTAGAATCAGGTTCATAGCCATGGACAACAAGCAGCCAATCATACCGCCACAGAATACCGATGCTGAAGCCAGCCTACTTGGCGCTATTCTTATTGACTCTGATGCGATTGTAAAAATAGCAGATATAATTTCTCCGACGGACTTTTATGATGAGCGAAACGGCCGTATATACGAAGCTATTACGCAACTGTACGAAAAACATAGTCCAATTGATGTGCTTACTTTATCTGACCAGCTTAAAAGCAGTGGATTTATCGATTTTGTCGGGGGAGCAGCCTACTTAACACAGCTTACCAACTTCGTACCAACAGCCGCTCATGTTGAGCAATATGCAGAAATAGTCTCCCAAAAAGCAATCCGTAGGCGCTTAATCCAGGTAGCACAAGAAACTGTAACGCTAAGCTACAACGAAGAGCGAAATTTACAAGAGCTTATTGAAGAAGCTGAAACACGGCTTTTTGAAGTTAGTCAAAAACACGTAAAACAAGACATAGCGAGCGTTGAATCAGTTTTAAGCGAAAGTTTTGATCGATTAGATGAATTACACAAAGACAAAGGTAAGCTTCGAGGAATCCCTACTGGCTTTAAGGATCTCGATAACATATTAGCTGGTTTACAGCGATCCGACCTCTTTATTTTAGCTGCTCGACCTTCTATGGGTAAAGCTCAGCCGCTGGATGCTCCAATATTAAAGAAGGATGGCTGGACAACCATGGGAGATCTTAAAATCGGGGACTCGCTTGCATCTATTGACGGCAAAGCATCAAAAGTAATTGGCATCTTCCCTCAAGGTAAAAAGCAAATATATAGACTGACATTTTCAGACGGTCGCAGTGTCGAAGCAACGGGCGATCACTTGTGGCGTGTGAATTTCCGAAAATGGGCTCAACCAAAAATACTTACGACGGACGCGCTTATTGAACTACTTGATAAAACACAGTATAAAAAGCGACTATGGATCGATCAGTTTAACGGAAAGTTCGGTTCAAACAAGAAACTTCCAATAAACCCCTGGGTCCTTGGAATGCTTCTTGGCGATGGAGATTTGCACCATCTACGCGTTTCAACTGCCGAAAAGTCTGTAGTTTCAAAACTCAAGAAAGAGCTTGGGTCGAACTACGAAGTAAAGTATGCCGGTAAATATGACTACCGGGTTATTAGTCCTACGACAAGGAATAATCCTTTGCGTGATACACTACGTCGCATTGGTCTTTGGAATCTCAGTAGTCATGAAAAATTTGTGCCAGAACAATACCTTAACGCGTCGTTGACCGATCGCATTGCTCTTTTACAAGGACTCATGGATGCAGATGGTTGGGTAGAAAAACATGGAACAGTCAGGTTCTCATCTTCCAGTGAACAGCTTGCTCGTGATGTCGTAACATTAGCTAGGTCACTTGGGGCTTGGGTTAGCATTAAAAAGAAGCAGCCATTTTTTACTTACAAGAATATACGTAAGCAGGGGCTACCTGCATATGTGGTCAATATCGTATATGATAATCCAAAAGCGCTCTTTACGATTCGAGCTAAAAAAGCTCGCGCCAAAACAATGACCAGACAAAAGCGACTTACATTTGCGAGTATTACGCCAACGAGAAAGGCAGAAGCGCAGTGTATAGCAGTATCTCATCCGGAACACTTGTATATTTCGGAAAACTTTACTGTAACTCATAACACAGCATTTTCACTCGGTTTAGCTCACAGTATTGCACTCAAAGCTAAAGAACCGGTACTTATATTTAGTCTTGAAATGAGTAAGGAACAGTTGGTTGACCGAATGCTAGCCACTGAATCAGGTGTTGATGCATGGGCTCTACGAACTGGAAATCTGACGGACAGCGACTTTGAAAAAATCGGTCATGCTATGGGATCGTTGTCTGAAGCCCAGATCTTTATTGATGATACCCCAGGTATAACAGTGAGTGACCTACGAACAAAAGCACGTCGAGAAGCACATATTCGTCCACTCGGACTTATAATTGTTGACTACTTACAGCTCATGAGTGGTGGATCACGTTTTGCATCAGATGGTAACCGTGTACAGGAAATTTCAGCAATATCACGAGGTCTCAAGGGAATAGCCAGGGAGCTTAATGTGCCTCTTATTGCGCTCAGTCAGTTGAGCCGTAGTGTTGAAAGCCGCACGCCTCAAATTCCGCAGTTGCAGGACCTTCGTGAATCAGGTTCGATTGAGCAAGATGCCGACGTGGTAGCATTCTTGTATCGAGAGGATTACTACAATCCGGAGTCTGAACGTAAAAACATTATGGATATTTTTATCAAGAAACATCGTAATGGACCTACTGGCGCAGTTGAACTGTACTTTGACCGTGAAAAACAACGTTTTAGAAGTGTCGACACTCGCCATAGCGATCCGTTTGCCTAAGGATTTTCGCCAGTGAACCATGTCCTGTGACATGGTATACTTTAGCGTATACATTATGGAAGTTAATAAAACCGCTCGAATAATTCGATCTGAGATTCTCAACCCAGTAATGGGCTTTTCTGCTGTATTTCTTGGAGCTGTTATAACGCTTACATATCGACTTCGCTATCTGCTTCCAGGTTTTAGCCTTCAAGAAAAAGCCGCCATTACAGCATCAAGCACTGTAAAAGCTATCCTCACTGATCCATTGTACGCGCCTCATAAGATCTTCCAATACCTCATGGGCAAGCTTGCGCACACTGGCTTTATCGCGATGCGTAGCATTTCTGTACTCATGGGACTAGCTGTTGTCTATCTCTTTTTCTATGCTGCACGTAAATGGTTCAGTTTTAGAGTTAGTTTACTTGCAACAATTTTGCTTGCAACGTCTGGTTGGTTTGTCTTTGCCGCACGATCTGCAACTACCAGCATCATGAGCTTAAGCCTCATTGGTGTTGTAGCATTTGGCAGTTGGATAATTAATAACCGATTTCACCGCACACTACTTATTGCAGGCTTTGGGCTCACGCTATGGCTTCTATACGTTCCAGGTCTCATATGGTTTGTAATATTTGGCACTATTGTGCAACGGGACAAAATTCGTGAAGCAGCGAATCACAACAAAGCGCTTTCTGTTGTACTGCTCCTTGGACTGTTGATCCTTCTTGCACCGTTAATCTACACTTTCATTAAGAATCCATATCTTTTACAGTCATATTTTGGTTTTACAACTCGACCGTTTACTAACCTAATCAACTTTCCGAAAAATCTCATTAATATTCCGCTGCATCTGTTTATTATGAATAGTAGCAACCCATTACGCTACGCTGGGCGTATGCCAATCCTAGACATTTTTACAAGTGTCATGGTTGTACTTGGCATTTATAATTTTTATGTCAACGAGCGACAACTCGACCGCGTACGATTTCTCCTTGGAACAATTTCGCTCGCATGTATTCTTATCGCTCTTGGAGGTTCTGTCGGTATTGAAATACTTATCCCATTTGTATATCTGGTTGCAGCCAGTGGAATTGCATACCTCATGAACCAGTGGTTCATCGTATTTCCAAGTAACCCCATTGCCCGATTCCTTGCCTGGACTATGATTACGTTCATAGTTTTCACTGCGGCTTTCTACAACCTTAAGAGTTACTTTGTTGCATGGGCACGAGCTCCAATTACAAAAACCTTTTACAGCATCCAGCCTACAAAACCTGCACCGCGTAACATAATCAAATAGAACAGATACAAACACTGGCGAACGACCACATCTGTTGGTATACTACTAGGTATAACAAAGGAGAAACAATGAGTCGTTTTGACCAAGCAAAAATGTTGATGAAAGTTAAAAAGCTTCAGAAAGAATTACAGAAGCAAATTATTACTGTTGAGCAAGGTGATGGTGCTGTAAAGGTTGAGATTACTGGCGAACAAAAGATTAAGCGCATTCACATTGATCCAGAAGCGGTAGATCTCGATGATATTCGTGTCCTTGAACGCTGGGTTGAAGACGCTGTTAAAGATGCAATTTCTCAATCACAAAAACTTGCTGCAGAAAAAATGCAGCCATTTATGGGCGCCCTTGGCGATCTCGGTCTTTAATCCCGAGCTAGAAAACAAAAGAAACTATGCACATATTGCCTCCAGCACTTGATGACCTTATTGAAGCCTTTGGTTCGTTGCCTGGAGTTGGACCGAAAACTGCAGAACGCTACGCATATTTTATTTTACGGAATGAGCAGCATACTGCACGCAAGCTCAGTGATGCACTCACACAACTACACGGCAAGATAGACTACTGTAAAAAAACTTTTGCGCTCGTCGAACATGGGAAAGAATTTTCAGATCTCTATACGGATCCGAGCCGTAACAAGAAACTCATTGCCGTTGTCGCTGAACCCTTTGACCTTGTTGCCTTAGAAAAGACAAATGAGTTTAAAGGCACCTACCACGTGCTTGGTGGCCTTATATCGCCCATTGACGGTATTGGACCCGACCAACTCCATATTCGTGAACTCATTGCACGCGTGAAAGAAGATGGGGTCGAAGAGATTATTCTTGCAACCAACGCGGGAGTAGAAGGCGAGTCTACGGCACTCTACATACAACAACAGCTCCAATATCTTCCAGTACGAATCACTCGCCTAGCACGAGGCTTACCGGTTGGTGTAGACTTGGAGTATGCAGATCAAATTACGCTCAGTCGAGCACTAGAAGGCAGGCAATCACTATGACATACTCACAAGCCGACGATATACAAAAACGTATCACCAATGCAAAACACATCGTTATTTTACAAGCAGACAATCCAGATGGAGACAGTCTCGCAAGTGCGCTAGCCCTCGAACACATCTTGGGTGATATGGACAAAAACGTATCTCTCTACTGTGGCGTCGATATATCTACCTATATGCACTACATTCCGGGATATGATCGAGTAACAAAAGATCTGCCTCATGATTTTGATCTCTCTATTCTGGTCGATTGCTCAAGTGCAACACTCCTTGAACAACTTGGCAAAACAAACCAAATGGGTGCTCTACGAACACGTCCAATGATCATCCTTGATCATCACAAGACTGAAAATGACGTGCCAGTCACCAATACTGCACTTGTTGACGACGCTGCGGTTGCAACTGGTGAGGTAATTTACCAGCTCGCAAAACAACTGTCTTGGAAAGTATCAAGTGATGCAGCAAACTTACTTGCTTCATCTGTACTATCTGACTCCCTTGGATTAACTGTTGAATCTGTTACTGCTCGAAGTATTCATACGTTAGCAGAACTTGTTGAACATGGCGCTAATCTTGCAGCACTTGAAAACAAACGTCGTGAAAGTATGGTAAAGCCGCTTGAAATTATTGCCTACAAAGGTGTGCTCCTCCAGCGAATAGAGTACTATGCAGATAACAAACTCGCAGTCGTTACGATTCCTTGGGATGAGATTCAAAAGTATAGCCCTCTGTATAACCCAGCTGTATTGGCACTGGAAGAACTACGATTTGCAGAAGGTGTAAAAATATCTGTAGTGATTAAGCTATATCCTGACGGAAAGATTACTGGAAAACTCAGAAGTAACCACGGTGCGCCGTTTGCCGGAAAACTATCTGAGCACTTTGGTGGCGGTGGCCATGCAAATGCTGCAGGTTTTAAGACGTTTGACTGGAAATTCGACGAACTCAAAGCAGAACTTATCAAAGAAGCAACAAGCCTACTGGGAGACACGAAGTAATGCGACTCTACAACACGATGACCAGAAACAAAGAAGCGTTTGTGCCACTCGTGGATGGCAAAGTATCTTTGTACAGTTGTGGACTTACCGTTTACGACGAACCACACATTGGTAACTGGTCTGTGTACATTGTTTGGGACTTGCTTTCACGCGTTCTTAAAGATGCTGGTTACGACGTTAATCACGTCGAAAACTACACGGACGTAGGTCATCTCGTGAGCGACGAGGATACTGGTGAAGATAAGATGGTCAAAGCATCGAAGCGCGAAAAGAAATCTGCCTGGGATGTGGCACAACATTATATTAATCGCGCAGAAGATGACATGAAGCTACTCAATATCATGCGCCCAACGCACATGCCTCGAGCTACTGATTTTATTCAGCAGCAAATTGATTTTATTAAAGGGCTTGAAGATCGTGGCTTTACATATGAGATTGCTGATGAAGGAATATACTTTGATACCAGCAAACTAGATGACTACGGCAAGCTTGCCCGACTTGATATAGAAGGTCTGCAGTCTGGCGCTCGCGTCGACGACAGTGGCAAACGAAATGCGACAGACTTTGCACTCTGGAAGTTCTCACCAAAAGAAGAACAACGTGATATGGAATGGGAAAGTCCATGGGGCGTTGGCTTTCCTGGTTGGCACATAGAGTGTTCTGCAATGATACGCGAATTGCTCGGAGACACAATCGATATTCACACTGGCGGTATTGACCATATTCCAGTGCACCATACAAATGAAATCGCACAGACCGAGTCACTGACTGGTAAACCTTTTGTGCATTACTGGATACATAGGAACTTCATCAAGATAGACGGCCATAAAATGAGTAAAAGCCTTGGCAATATCTATACGCTCGAAACCCTACAAGACAAAGGCTTTGCGCCACTTGACTTCAGACTACTCATGCTCCAAAGCACGTACCATAATGAAAGTAACTTCAGCTGGGAAAATATTGAAGCTGCTAAACAACGTCGCAAGAGTCTTCAGGCATTTGCCGATCTACGCTTCCAACTCCAAGACGATGGTATCTCACAAAAAGAACTAGATGAGACGCAAGAATCTATGATAGAAGCACTACAAGATGACCTGAATAGCCCCGAAGCACTTGCGATCTTAAGCCAACTAGAAACAAAGGCTATGGCTCAGCTCGTGGCACATGACAGTGAGTTTAGTTCCTTTATTGATTGGCTGGATAGTATTCTTGGGCTCGATCTTGCAAGCTCAGAAGATATTACACTGTCCCAGCGTGATTTGCTTGAAAAACGTGAATCAGCTCGGAGGGAACAAGACTTCAAAACATCAGACGACATACGCGATGAACTTATGCGGCAGGGAATAGACGTTCGAGATAGTCCGTATGGCTATGTCTGGAGCCGCGTCTAAGCGTGTTTCGCTATTTGCGAGCGATAGTAATCGTTTGTGAGTACTTTGAGGCATCCTGCGGCCGGAATAGCTACAATCGCACCTAAGAGTCCACCAAAACTGAGACCAATCAAAGCAGCAATGAATACGAGCAGAGGCGTGAGTTCACTCTTCCGTGCCTGCACAACTGGCTGAATAGTCATATTTTCAATTTGCTGGTAGACCATGAAGAAGATTGCCATGATCACTGCTAGTGGTAGTGATGTTAGCGCGCAAACTGCAACAACGATTATGGAACCAGCTGCATTACCAAACATAGGAATTAATCCAGTAAGACACACAACTCCAGCCAAACCGACGGCGTTCACTGAAACATTGAGGATATTTGATGTTATGAGCATAGCAAGTAACGCAAAGAACGCTGCGATAGATGCAACGACCAACTGACCGTTTACATACCCCGTTATGACGTTATACATCTGCCGTGCAATACGCTGACTATGTTCGCGCTTAGCTTTAGGTTGTAGCCTCCAGAATCGATCAAGCCATTTCGGACCTTCCACGATCATCATAAACGTCATGACTAGGACTGCAATGAGTGACAAGACGGTCGAACCAATCCTACCGGCATTTGAAAGTACTGGCTGCGGTAAATTGCGAACTTTATCGCGAAGGGTGTTTGAAAGCGTATCAACATTATCTTCAAGTTTGTAACGACTTATCAATCGTCCCACTGAAGTATCTGGCTTTTTGATTTGTTGGACTGTTTCAGGCAGCGTACTAACAAAATTGCCTGTTTGACTGACGAGCGGCGGAATAATGACGAGAAACATACTGACGAGAATTGTTAGCACGCAAAGATAGGCAACTCCAGTAGCTGCCGCTCGACTTTTAATGCGTAAATGCTTCGTTATACGATCAATGACTGGGTTTAAGGCTATTGCGAGAAACAATGAAATTCCAACCAATGCCAGAGCGTGCGAGATTTCTATAAAGACACGAATTGCAATTAACGTTCCGAGTATCATTACGATCACGCGAATGATAGTGCGGTTAGATACGGTTAATTCTACCTGGGACGGCTTACTCATGACTATAATTATCAAACTTTATTTGCTTCTTTGCAAGTACCGTCCTGTAGTCCTTAAGTAGTTTTGCTCCGACAGTCGCTACATCAAATTGTTTAATGTATTGACGTTGGGCGTTTCCTAGCTTCTGAGCATGAGTTTTATCTGTTAATAATGCATCGATTCTATCTGCAAACGCAGCAGTATCTGCAGGATTAATAAGTGTTTCTTCAATATCGTTTAATACATACCGATAGCCAGGGTTATCTCCACCGAGAACAACCCCCGAACCAGAAGCAATTGCTTCGACGACAACAATGCCGAAGCTTTCCCCATACTTACTTGGTAGTACTGCGACTTCTGCTGTAGCGAAATAGTTTTTCTTATCAGACTCTTTTATAAATCCCGTGCACGTTACGTATGGTTCAAGCTTATGAGTTGCGATATAGCGATCTATCTTTGCTTGCAGTGGTCCCGTGCCACAAAGGATGAGTTTACGACCAGTAAATCTATCTGAGCTCACAAGGATTGCAATCGCCTTGAGAAGCTCGAGTGCGCCCTTACGTTCAACGAGTCGTCCAAGAAAAACAACATTCTGTGTTTTTGCATACGTACGCAGCGCGTGTCCGGCAGCAAAGCTCGAAAGATCAACAGCATTCGCTAAGACCTGTGATTGTATATTCATATACTGCCTAGCAAAGGCTTGTGCGGCAGGCGAAACTGAGTAGACCACGTCAATTCGCTTTTTTGTAGCATGCAGCAGCTTACTGAGAATTTGAGCACCAATTTGTTGTACACCGCCGGACGGTAAAATATGAAACGTTCCAATAATTGCGGTTTGTGCTGGGGCAGACTGAATGACTCGCGCAACGAATTGTGGGCTATACGGCATTTGTACGTGCAAGACATCGAACTGTTCTTTTTGCAGCAGCGCACGTATCGCTTTTCGGGAAGCGAGTAGTGGCATAGCCAGTCTATTTTTATTAAATCGCACATGAATATTGCGTGACAGTACGTGCACATTAGGAATATCTTTACGAGTCGTTTCACCAACTATATAGTGCACCTCATGGCCCTGTGATCGAAACCAATCTCCAAGTGTCAGAATATATTGCTGTACTCCATCCGGACGATCGAGGCCATCATCTAACACAAAACAAATCTTCATGATGTAGTTTTTTTCTTGATAGCAATTGCTTTCTTATACATCCGTTCGTATTGGTCTACAATTTTTGGAAAGTCAAACTGCTTTACGTATTCACGTGACCATTCATGCATCAGGTCGCGCATATCTTCATCAAAAAGTAGCAGTTCAAGCCGCTGTGCAAAATCTTCAATATTTTTAGGATTCACTAAACTCAACTTACCCTTACCCGTAAGAACACCGCTATATCCTGGATTATTACCAGCAACGATGACCGCTCCAGCTGCCATTGCTTCGAGGAGTACGATGCCAAAACTTTCGCCGTAAATTGCAGGACTACAGTAAACATCTGCTTGTTGCATAAGTCGCACTTTTTCTTCGTCCGTAACAAAGCCTACAAACGTAACATCAGGGATAGCATACTTTTCGACGCGTGCTTCGAGACTTTCCCGTAAGCCCCCATCGCCAGCAATTGTGAGTGTGACGTCAGAATACGTTTGTCTGAGTAGCGCATACGCGTCGAGCAGATATTTTATACCTTTTCGTTTTTCGAGGCGTCCAATAGCAACAATAGATTTCTTCTTAGAAGGTACTCGTTTCTTTTTTGGCAAATAATCTTTAATGCGAATACCATTCGGTACGATATCAATCTCTCGATCAGGTCCGTACGTAAGGGCAGCTTCTTTAGCAACCTCAGATACTGCTGTAACAACGTGCAAACGGGGTTCAATATACTTAGCAAACGGCATCATTAGTTTTTCAAAAGATTTACTGACCATGCTTTCAGGCAGTGTTGCATGCATGGTGCCAACGTTAGCTGAAGTAGACTTACCAATAATCTGCATGCTCAGCAGTGGAATGCCTGGTTCGTGATAATGAATAACATCAAACTTTTCACGTTCCAGAACATCTTCTATAGCGTCGCCGGACTTGCTCATACTGAGATCTGCTTTGGTAGCAAACGGAGTTTGAAATTCAGTAGAGCCTCCGATCATAATAATATTGGCTTCGATCTTGGTAGGTACTTTTTTAGGGCGCGGTATAATAATTCGTACGTAATTACCTCGTGCAGTCAGTTCAGTAGAGAGTTCACGAATACAGGCTTGGACACCACCAGGGCGAAAATAGTTATACGGACAAACTAAAGCAATACGCATATGCAAACTATTATAACGTACTTCGTGGTGATGGCTTATTTTCTGGTGTCGTTGAGCGACCGTGCGTTAAGGATTCGGCGCAATTGAGTCGGTATCAACGAGCTGGCTTCTTTGGCATTTGCTATGACCGTTGGAGCATGTTGTTTCATATGTGCATGTATGACAGTAACTTTGGAATAGATCACATTGAGATGCTGTTCAACCATATGATTATTAAAGTACCGATCTTCTGCAACTTGCAGGTGAATAACAGGCATACTAATCTGTTCCTTGCAGAGATCAAGGGTAAACATACTGACAGCTGTGTCCATGTAGGTGCGAATATCGTTAATCTGCCATAACGTTATTTCGAAATCTATACGGCGGTTACGTTCCTCTATATCAGCATCCTTCATTTTAACGTGTGTATCTGCCATACGTTTATAAGTCATGCGAATAAAAGAAGGGCGCAATGCGACATGTTTTACGAACAGTGCTGGCAGATAGTTTGAAAAGAAGCTAGCTCCATAGCGCAAAAAGAGAAAGTTCTTTTTCTTAAAAATAAATTCTTCATGATTCACAAAGCCAACAATACTCACGACGAGTTCAACACGATTTACTAACTCGGGGAAGCGCTGCAACATACGCGTTACAATGGCAAAGCCAAGTGACATTCCAAGAATTGTTACTTTTTTGCGCCGATACTTCATTTTAATAAACGCGGCAAGGTAGTCGGCCATGTTATCTATGGATGGCTTTTCGCCAATCTTATAGAACGCATCCATGCCACCGCAACCGGGAAGATCGGGCACGGTTACAGCCCCATATCGGTTCAACGTTTCTGCAATACCAAAGATACGTTCAATACTTGCGTGCATGCCGTAAATAAGTAAAATTTCACGTTTCTTATTTTTCGGTGCAGGCAGATGGAGCATGCGCCCATGAAGACCGTTCATGGTAAGTGGCGATATAAATTCAGCTGGATCAGTTACTTTTTTTGTCATTACTCCTTAAAATGTACTTCATAACAGAGAAAAAGCCAAGTTGAAAAAGTACTTTCGGGTATACTACAAGTAGACATGAAAACAAGAAAAATCAATCGTCCATTATTCTTTGTCATCCTTTTTCTGGTATGCATGTTTCCACTCCGCGGTACAATCTTACGTATTGCCGATGAGCGAAGCCAGCAAAAAGGAACAAAAGGTCTTAATACATCTCTGTACAGCACAAGCAAACCAGGGAGCATCTGGTGGATCGTTAATAAGAATCGATCTCTTCCTCCTGGATATGTACCACCAAATCTTTCCATTCCTAACGTAACACTACGCCTAGATCGAGATAATGAATCTATGAAAGTTAACAGCTCAATTACAAAAAACATTGAAGAAATGTTCGCAGCTTCAGAAAAAGCCGGTAATCCATTACTTTTTGCGAGTGGCTATAGGTCTGAAGAATACCAACGGCAACTCTATCAAAGCTACACTGAGCAGGGCGGTCAAGCGTTTGCAGATAAGACCAGTGCTAAACCAGGGACCAGCGAGCATCAGACTGGATACGCGTTTGATGTATGCGAACTCAACAAAGACTGTGTTCTTGAAAAATCATTTGCAGATACAAAAGCTGGCATATGGCTCAAAAATAATGCACACAAGTACGGCTTCATTATTCGCTATCTAGATGGCAAAGAAAATGAAACGGGGTACGACTACGAACCATGGCACCTACGATACGTTGGGGCTGAGCTGGCAACAGAACTGCACAACAGCAACCGTACAATGGAAGACTTTTTTGGGTTGAAGTAAAGCTTACCAAAATCGTATAGCACGCTTTAATTTCCAAGCGAAACTTGGCTGCTCTATTTTTTCTGCTAATATTGCTTGTCCGGTAGTTTTCGATCCAACTTTCACTGCGCCCACTGTTTGGCCTTTGTCGGCAGGAATCTTTATGTCATCGAGCTGCACTTCAGCCTGATATTTCGTGCCGGCCCAGCCGTAAGCGCTCAGTGCATTTTGAGAAATGACATTCACCTTACCTTGCCACGGCACATCATAGAATCCTACTTTCTGATTTGCTTGTACAACAGTGCTCTGTACGTAATTCTGTTCTAACGATTGTAGGAGCGGTATTGAATCAGCCATTGCCTTTGGTTTATCTGGCGCGCCAAGGATTGCAGCAATAAGTGTCTTTGTCGTACCGTCGGGCATAGCACGAGTTGCAGATACTATATAACACCCGCCAGCTTGGTCGGTAGTACCAGTCTTTATGCCATTTATGCCATTACGTCCAAGTAAAAAGTTCGTGGAAGTAATTTCGCCCTGAACTGGAATCGTTGCACGTTTCATGCCGACAATTTCAGAGAGAACGGGATCTTCCATTGCGGCACGACCAAGAAGCACAAGATCACTCGCAGTACTTTTAGTCGTTGAGTTAAATCCACTTGGATCAGTAATGGTTGTATTCTTCATTCCGAGAGACAGTGCAAGTGTGTTGGCATACTCGTTATATTGCCGTACTGAACCAAAAGCCCAAGTTGCAATAGTTTCTGCCATGTTATTTGCAGAAGGGAGCATCAGCGCCTCAAGTGCTTGGCGCTCGGTAATTGTTTCCCCAATCGCAACCTTAACAACTGACCCATCTTGAGAAACGTATTTATCATAAATGTCGACATCAGCAATGGTAAGGGTTATCGTTGGACCTTGCTCATTGGGTCCAAGAGGTTTTTTACGGAGTACCGCAAGTGCTGTTAATGTCTTTGCCGTGCTGGCAATTGGTCGAGGCGCCGTTTCGGGACTGGAACTCAAAAGTCCGCTGTCTACAGATCCTACTGCAGATTGACCATAGGCAGGCCAGACGACATTCATTGTGCCACTGACGGCAGAAGGAGCAGATGGCAATGCTTTTACTGCCGGTAAGGGCATAAAGAGACGAACGACAATGAGTACTAGATAAGCGAAAAGAACGATAATAAGAAACATAATACCGGTACGACTCAACGAGCGATTTTTTCTACGCTTTGGCGTACGAGAATAGTTTCGATGTTCAATAATATGCATATGCGTTACACACCTACTATACCAAACTGTACGTGTAACAAATGGTAACACCTTAAGAGCATTGTCAGAAACTTGATTTTACGTTAAAATTGTTCTGTTACATTGACCACATGTAGCATTGCATAATAGGGCGTCGCCAAGTGGTAAGGCACCAGTTTTTGGTACTGGCATTCGGGGGTTCGAATCCCTCCGCCCTAGCCACGAGCTCATCAAAGATATGAGCTTTTTAATTCTGTCATCATAATCTATACTTAAATAATGGCACAAGAACTGTTTGATAAAGTAGATGAACTCGATAATGTAATTGGTGTAACGAATAAACAAGAAGCGCACGACAAGGGTTTTATTCACCGCGTAGCTGCAGTATATGTATTTGATACGAAAGGTAATCTATATGTCCAAGATCATGTAAAGGCAGGGCTTCTTGATCATAGCGTTGGGGGTCACATTGCAAAAGGAGAATCCTATCAAGAAGGCGCGACTCGTGAAGCACGAGAGGAACTTGGTATCTCAGATCCTGTAGAACTACTAGATGTCTTTTACTCTGACGAAACATATACGGGATCAAATTACCGACACATGTTTGGTTTGTTTACATGCACACCAAATCCCAGTTGGCGTTTTAAGCCTAATGATGAGGTTCACAGTATATTTCCAATGAGCATAGAAGATGTTGTTAAACAAATGAATGAGAGTCCGCAATCTTTTACTCCTGGTTTTTTAAATACAATGGAACAATTTATTAAAATAAAGAGTCTTAATCTTTCTCTAGATCTTGGTAGTTATAAAAATGCCTAATTTTTTATAAGGTGCGCTTTAAGTACCGAGCGCTTTCCCGTATTTTCATTTTTGATATCGTGAGAAATTTCATCTTCCTTTTTTAAGCCATATGAATCTGCAATATTATAAAACATGGCACTAGATAATAATGTCATTTCAAGACCTTCCATGGTCTTAACTGTCCATGGCTCATCATCATTTGGCACACGATAAGACTCATCCCATGCATAATTTGTAAAAATATTCATACTTAGAAGCCCACCTTTTTTCATAACACGGGAAACTTCAGATATTGCCATTTCATAGTTTTCTATAGACTTCGCTTGGTGCAATACTCCAGTTGCAATAACAACATCCATTGATTCAGCCTTAAGTGCTAGATTTTCAATACTCAGTTGAAAATATGATGCGTCAAGGCCAAGCCTCCCTAAGCGACGCTGTGTATACGAAATCATACTATCATTGCGATCAACGGCAACAAGATTATATCCGCGAGATGCCAATAATTCAGAGTGTCTACCGCCGCCGCAACCCAAATCCAGTGCCTTTATACTTGAGGTATCTATGCATCGATCAAATATATCTAAGCGACTCTCTATAGCCGGATCTGCAGGTTTTTCTGCAAAATAATCAATAATGTTGTCATTATTCCAAAAAAAATTTTCTGCAGGATTCATACATCACATATATAATAGATTGTTTCTATTGTCAATAAAACCGTACTATGCTTTAATTTAGCCATGAGTTACGAAACAATACACTTATTAACTGGCAACGAGGATAAGTTACGTATTGCCAAAAATATATTTGGTGAATACGGAATTAATGTTGAAAAATCCGACATTAATATTCCCGAGATCCAGGCAGAGACCAGCAAAGAGGTTGCATCGTATGCTACAAAAATTGCATTCCAAGAGTTAGGCGTTGCGGTACTTAGAGAGGATCATAGTTTTTATATTGACGAACTAGGCATACCCGGTCCGTTCATGGCCTACATGGATAAGACAGTAAGTGTTGAACAACTCATCAAAATAACTGATACTCTCAAAAGTCGTGATGCGCACTTCGAAATTGCAGCATCTTATGTAGATATTAATGGCAATAATTTTGAATGCTCTTATGATGTACCCGTCACAATAGCTAACGCCCCTCGTGGTGATAATAAGCTCAATTGGGAACGTGCAATGATATTACCTGGATCAGTAACTACCTTTGCAGAAACAGATAGTAGGACACGCGATCACCTATGGTCCCAAAACTATCATTCAATTGCTCACCATATCATTGAGAGAACAACTGAATACTAATCACTTTGCTTCCAATTGTTGACTATATTGACCAGTTTAGTTTTTGCATAATCTAAAGTAGAATTATTTAATATAGTATGATGAGCATGGTTCTTGATTCCATGTAAACCCATGGCAACTTCATCGTCCAATATCTTTCTAAAATCTTCATGACTAAGATTACTAAGATTTTCTCGAGATTTATAACGATCGTATAGTGTCTCATAGTGTGCATCAATGTACACAATTTTGTGATCAGAAGGTTCAATTGCGTCTAGGATAAATTCTATGCCTTTTAGCGATCTACTACCTACAAGAATAAGACCATTGGTCGGAGCACTGTTATAACTTGGTTGTATTTCATTTACAAGTAGCTCATCTGTAAAGTTATCGCCATAGATAGCCTCCTTGCCCATAATCCACCTGCCTAAGCTTAAACCCGAATAAGCTTTCCTATGACTTTCCCTTATTATAGGACCAAGGTCGTGTATAGCATGTTCAGATGAATTAAAGCCAGAGTGTACAACCGCACTTTTTCCTGATGCGTGAGGACCTGTAACGAAAAGTAGTCTGCGTGAGTTCCATTCTGAAAGTTCTGAGTTATCTATAGCGACTTCTGTATTCGCATCCTTGTTGATATCTAAAGGTACAATATATCTCGCTTCTTGATCATATGTTTCGTTGGGGTTTTTAGGCTCTAGTTCACTCATATTCTTTTAACTCTACTATATACTTTTCATTATGGATAATAGCATCATATGTTTCGAGACCTACATTTTTAAAAATTGAGCTTACATAGTTTACATCCCTGGTGAGGGCAAAAAATCCAGGCCCCACAGATGATAAAGAGAGAATATCAAATTTTTCGCTAGTATTATAGTCTTGTAGTTTTGAGGCAATATCATTCATTGGAGGGTATACAAACGAACAGTTCTTTATACTGCCCATTTTCCATCTATAATCAAAGATTAAATTTTTCGCTTTTTCCAGATTTCCAAACGCTAAGTCCGGTAATACATCATGTAACATCCTATACGCGATTGTTTTTGAATAAATTTTTCCAGTACGACTAAATCCGTCCATATTCTCTTCTTCTTTTTTTAATAAGAGTTCAGAATCAGGATGCGTAAAGTTCTTAGGTACACCAATGACGACGTGATATTCTTTAGGCAATGAAACAGTTGCTATTGGCGTAGCTTCACCCGCTAAAACGATTAAACCTCCTACAAAGTTGCCACAAACTGCTGAACCACCTAAGCATTGCACTGGTGTTAAATTATTATGATCTTTCTTGATTTCTTCTCCATGATTTTGCGCACAATATCTACTAATATCTATAGGGCTCATAGGTAAATCATAAATCTCATTTATTGCTGTAGCTACACTTGCTATGGTTGCACTACTAGACCCTAGCCCGCAATGCCGCAAGTCGAGATCAGTTTCCACCTTCACATTAAGACTATCGGAAAAATTTAATGCCTTTCGCATGATTATACAGGCGTGTAAAATGAGCGGCTTTCGACTTGAAGTAGCATCAATATGTATGTTCTTTTTACCATCTTTAACAATTTCAATGGTTACTGTTTTATAAATTCCGACGCAAAAGTCAATTTGACCAGCTTTGTATACAAGATTGTTGTTAGATGTAATTTTAGAGGGATCCAGCGCCATTGCCTCTAAGCGTGAGGGGTACCGAATGACAATTTTCTTGTATTTGGGCGTGGCTTTTAGCGTTTTAGAATACGGGTTAAACACGGTTCCTACTGGAAATTTTTTAAAATTTGTTTTCATGCTCAGTTAATTCTTCTATCATGGATTCAGTCTTAAAGAGTAAGTGATCTAAGATCGTTGGTTTAAATGATCCACTACCTACTGAATCGTGAGATCTAATTTTAAAATTATTATCTGCAACCCGTTTATGAGGATAACGAAATTTACGAATTGCCTTCAATGTTGAAGCTAATGTTTCATTAATTACTAAATTATTAATGTTTCTTGAAAAAGTCAGTATACTTGTGTCGTTATTTTTCCTACTAAAGGATTGGATTAATTGACGCTGGTTAAAGTCAAGATACTCAATATTTTCAGTGAAATAGTCTTGGTACACATCATCCTTATTGTCTAGACCCCAAATCATCCTTTCAATACTCAATAACTGCATTTGGGCACCGCCTGCTCCCATGAATTGACGACCATTGATGGTTAAAGGTTCAAAATATGGACGAAGAATGTTTGTGAAAAAACTTGGGCTGACGCTTCGATGGACGTCAACGATAGATTGAGTAGCCACATTACATCCTCGTGCTACTTCTTCAAGTGCGCTGGAGATTTCAATTACAGAACTTTTTTCAAATGAAACATCGCTTAGTATATTTGATGAGACCTCAAGTGCTAAAGAGGATTGCTTAACGGCGCTTATGAATCTCTTTTCTTCATTTGAACCCGTAAATGTTCTTAATCTATCGTTGGCTGGGTTTGCCAGGCCGTATGTATATACAGTACCCCGAGGTATCGTTTGCGCTCGTAAGGCCAGCCTTACTAGAGAATGGCCTAACTTTTTTGTAGATTGAAGTGGATCTATGTTGTGACGCAATAACGATGAAGCAAGAAAATCGAGATCCCTTAAAGCAGCGACGGCGTCAGTGTCGGTAATTTTATCGGTAATTTCATCATAGTTTGAAATGGCAATATCAAGACTTAATTGTATAGAATCGGTATCACCGCTAAGATTCTGCTCAGGCAATGCAGCAATGTAACTATCAAGACTAAGGGGGTCTTTTTCAGAGATTACATTATAGAACTGAATTGATGGTAATAATTGCTCATGCGTTATCATATTGTTATGCATTACATAACGTAAATATTACGTTATAGAAAGACATAAAGCAATTATTTTATCTTGGAATTTATTTTTCAGCAGCCTTTGATAGTACTTCGCGTATTAGCTCGCCCTTGCTGACACCTCTGCGGCTAGACTGGATGTTTAAAAATTCGTCGATCTTACGAGTACTCATAAAGCTTGTTCGGGATGTATTCATATGTTTTTCTGAAAATTTAATAAAATTTTTTATAATTTTTTCAATATTTTTTTCATTATATGCTTTTATTTTTATGAGCCTTGAAGGACTATGTAACAGTACTGAGCCAGGCTTAGCCGATCGATCCTCATGATACAAATAGAGACAAGGTTTATGATGATTTAATGCATGAGCTAACTCAAAGCCTAATGTTTGGCTTGCTCGACTCATTTCCCCTATAAAAATATCTGCTTTAACAATATTTTCTGCAACTTCCGTAAAGTCTGAAGTTATTACTGAACTCTCTGGATTATATATATTCTTATATAGCATAGTGGAGAGGTGAGACAATATTTTTGGAATTACCTCACATGTTAATTCATCTTGACCATGATTACTGGATCCTGAAGCGGCAGAGTAGTATATGTTCATAAATATATTCTGATTTAGGAACCAGTGCTTTCTTTAAAATTTCTTTCAGCTTTAATTATTACTGACATATTAGTCTGGTCAATGTGCAATCGTCCTCCCAGATCTTCACCTACATCAATCATAACTACGTCATTACCCCTTGAGCGCACATCATGCATGCTTGCTGGCTTAAAGCCGGAACCACATATTTTTTTATACATATCAATATACTTATAATGTAATTCTTTTTTTACACTTACGTCTGCAACATTATATGCATCTTTAAAAGAGAAGGGTATATACTCCTCAACCAGCGTAGCTCCATCAACTGCGTAAAGTTCTGGGAATAGCACACCATTTTCGGTTAAAATACTTCGCCTATCTAGCCATTCATGCATTGTCTCTTTGGGACACATTTTTATGCATGATTTAGCGATTAAGTCATGCCTTACGCCATCCTGTTGCAAAATAGAAAATGTGGCAATGTAAGTTTCTGAACCTCCAGGCTTCCACCAATTAGTAACTTGTATTGTTTCGCCATCATTCAGTCTTAATATATCAGCGGTTCGTGGACCAAGAAGGTAACCGGGTTCATATTCCGGATTTCTTGACCCAGGATCCATAATATTATGCCTTCTGTTCATTAGAGGTATCTTGAATGCAGTTCGAGATGATAACTAGCTCTCTACTGACTGATTCTGGGGCGTCACTGCCGTGAACGAGATTATTATATTTATTGACACCAAGTTTACCTCGAATTGTTGTTTCATCCCTAACTTCATCAATATTCCAATGCCCAAGATGATTTCTCCATTTTTCTATCGCATCGCCGTTCGGGCTGTGTAAAAGTATTGCGGTTGTTGGAGCTGAACACATAAAATTAACGAATTCAGGCCAGCGTGTATCAAATTGATCACGATCTATTGGAGACTCTTTAAGCATATTTTCTTGAGGACCACCTTCGTAGAATTCTTCGACGGTATCTTTGGTAAAATAAAAAGAAAACTTAGCAACAACTCCGAGCCCTTGTATCATTTCTTCTATTTTTTCTGCTGCTGCAAGATCTGATAAGTGCAAATTATTTGCATCTGGACCAACATTCGGCCTAATCATAGCTAATGTTATATTTCCTGCATTAATTTCATCTTGAAGTAAAGAATCATTAAGAATCTCTACAATATTTTTATACGCTTCTGGATAGATTTCTTTAGATGATCTATCAAGCTCAGTGCAATAATAGGGCGTTTTTTCCATTTGTCAGTAGCTCCGTTTACTATTACAGCGCATTATAGCACAGCCATAAATTATATGCTTTAATATGTATTAATCTTCCTATTAAGTATACGTGTCTGCTAATGGATGATAGTGCTTTTGTTTGAGTCACAAACTCATAAAACTATATGAGACGAATGAGCGATCACGAACATAAAACTAATAATAGAGAACTTCTCAACACTATCAAAGGTATTTCTATTGCTAACATTGCAATTGGTGCAGCTGAACTTACCGCAGGAACTCTTACTCATAGTGCAACGCTCACGATGGCTGGTATGCACGATATGTCAGATGGTGGACTTTATTTTCTGAAACGCAAAGCAGCAGGGGAGACCGACCCGATCAAGAAACGGCGATTGCGGCGCATCGGTGCAAGCGCGCTCATGTTCGTATCTCTTGGGCTTGGAGCTCATGAAATCCAGAGTCACGTTGACGGCGATAGTCCAACACCCGATCTTGCAGCAGGCGTTGTTGGTGTTGCTGCAGCAGCAGCCAACATAGCGGCAGCAGTCACAATGCATAACAAACGGCATAATCATGACGGAAAGGATACTTGGAAGCATATCGCCTATGTAGACCTGCCATCTGCGGGCGTGACCCTCGTCGCGACACCACTATCAGTAAAGTATCCTGGCGTTGATCTTGCAGGAAGTGTAGCAATTATGGGTCTCGCTTGTTCCGTGGGCCTTAGCACCTGGAAAGATTCAAAAAATTAATAATAGATTACAATACTACATAGTACATAGATAGTAAGGCACAGTATGACAGTAAAGAACGACTTTTATGCAGATAGACTTCTCCGTAAGCTCGATGTAAGCGATCCATTTTATGCGGCCTTTGAGGCACAAGATGTATCAAGAAATGTTGGCTTCGATTTTTCGAGCTTTCAAGATGTTGTTGATAGAGCACTTGATGAAATACGTGAAACGAAAGAAGCTTACTTTGACTCAGGCGAAGATGCAAAAGCGCATTTCGGTGATGAGCTAGCGGATATCATGTTCTCAGTTATTAATATCTATAGGCACGCAGATTTAAAAGACCCACCATCACTACATGTAATACGTAATGATGCTACAAAACAGCGTGCAAATGATACTGAAACAATGCAATTAATAGATGACATAGGTACACTAATTAAGCACACAGCTACAATAGCCGAAAATCATCCTAAAGATCTTCAAAAGTCTGCACAAGAACTATTTGATACAGGAACACAAAATTACATTGTTTTGGCGCAACGTAATGGTTTTGATCCGACAGTACTCTTGAAAGAAAATGTACGAAAATATCTCTTGCGATGCCAGGCTGTTGAAAAATTAGCATCTGAAGAGCATAAATGCTGGGCTGATCTTGCACACAATAACGAAATCGTGAAGTACTGGCAAAAAGCTAAAACAAATCTGAAATAACGAGCGTGCAACAACACACTTATGCTTTTTACTAAACGGTGTTATAGTGACAACGGAGGATAATTAACATGTTAAAAACAGCATACTCGTTCTTTATAGGAATATTATTAGCAATCTTTGTAGGATTTGGTATCTCTGCCTTCTACACACAACCAAAGGCTCCGGAATTCCCGAACCAAGTAACCGGCGGTAAAGAACTGACCGAGCAAGAACGACAAGCTGAACAACAGTTTAACGTCGAGCAAAAAGAATGGGATAAGAAAATGAAACCCTACAACCGTAATGTTTCTATTATGACGCTGGTTGCAGCGACTATTCTGGTTACCATTAGCTTACTCTTTGATCGCAAGATTAAGGTCTTATCGGATGGCCTCATGCTTGGTGGTATCTTTACACTACTCTACAGCATTGGTCGTAGCTTCGCGGCACAAGACAGTAAATATACGTTCCTTACCGTAAGTATTGGTCTAGCCGTAGCGGTACTCCTTGGCTACTTCAGGTTTATTCGTCCTGAAAACGCTACCGCAACAAAATCTAAGCGTAAGTAATTAACTTAATCAGATAATTACTATACAATCTGGTTCAAACGTAATAGAGCGTATATGGAACAGATTCATCCAATATTTGAAAGCGTCGCAGAACTAGATTATGATCTTGCTTCTGCATGCAGTGAACTCTTTATTCCTGAAGAATATACCTTTGTACAGCCGAGCGATGTCTACACTGAAGACGATGCAGGCTTTCCACCAGAACCCAGCGAACTACTCACGGTTGTCGCGTCTTATATTGAATACGACTCTCGTGGCCTAAGCCAAGGTATTCGATCTAACTACATTAGTATCCATGAAGATCCTGTGCCAGACGCGGTCGTAGGTGATATCTATGAATCATATGTTGGCATGCTTCAAGATAGTTTTAAAACAATGCAACGCGGACTTCTCCAAGGAGTCCCTAAGCTTGGTGAATACCCGCATTCAATGCGTCAATTCTGTCTTGAATCGACACAGAAAGAAGATCGCCGTTTGGTAGCAGCACACCTTATCGGCCGTACCGCTTCCAAAGGGGCGCTCATTCAAGCCATAGCGTACCCGAGAGTACTTGACGACGAGATTGGTCTAGAGATTAGAGATTTTGCAGTATCCATACTGCCTGCAATGGACACTATCCGCAAAGAGCTCGAAGAATCAATGGATAATGAAGCCTTTTATCAGGCAGATGAGATATTTAAGTCTATCCTGCGCATGGATGGACGTATGCGTGTCATTGGTACTATGGCAGCTGCATCAGTCCTTCCGGATGCTCAGATATTTAGAAATGGCATTAACTTCCAAAACTACTCCGAGAACTAGCAAGTCACATACAAAACCATAAGCATTGTGGTGTATAGTAGCTATAGAGCTAATATAAGGAACATTTCTATGGATAAGAATGAATCAATGCCAGAAGAAAAGAAAACACAAAGTACAAAAGATTCAGCAGAGACAAAAAAGAAGATCGGGCTGATCGCATTAATACTTCTACTCATGGTCATATCTGCTGGATCAGTCTTCCTTTGGAAGAACAATGAGAATAAAGATGTAAAGAAAAAGAAAGATGCTGAGATTGCAGCACTCCAAAAAGCTAAAGATGACCTGCAAAAACAACTTACCGCAGCAAAAGAAACAGCAGCGTCAACTACAACTCCGGCTACGCCATGTACAGCGAAAGCACCGAGCGCAAGTGCTATAGAAAGTATTCAGGATTCAATTAAGTCCCGCAATACTGCAGCCCTAGAAGGCTATATGGCCCCCACAGTAAAAGTTATTATTGCAGCTTCAGGCGGAGTCGGAGATAGAACACCGACTCAAGCGGTCAGCGATATCTCTAGCTACATCTCAAGCTCAACAGATCCTTGGAATTTTGCACTCGCTAAGGCTGAAACAGATGGCTATGCCAAAGGCTTCTACGGCAAATACTTCCCGAGCATTGCTGTCGTCGGTAAATCAGCAAATGGCATCGTCATCTCATTCTCATTCGACTGTAACGATAAAATAAATACCGTCTTCATGGCCGCAAAAGGTACACTGTAGGCGGTTAGCCCAAACACCTTGTTTGACGCATAAAGAATATTGCGTATATTACAACCTTGTTGTATAATATACAGATTATGAAGAATGTTCTAAACTGTGATCTTTTTATCAATCCACTCTACATGGATACACTTTCTGGTGAATTCCAGGCTACTGCTACTCCTGAAAAACTCCATACACTCGGACGCCTTGCTGTTACCACATTCAATACAGGTAAACAGGTTGAACCAACGCATGAAGATAAAGACCTTGTTGGTCGAATAGGTGAAATCAGTGCAATTACAATGCGTACAAATGAATTCGGTACTGACGTAGAATCTAAACTACTTCTCCGTGCAGACGCTCGTCTTCATACGATTCAATACGCAACTGGACTTATTCTGAAGAAAAAAGATGCTTCAATTGCATTTATAGATAAAGACCCCGCAATAATTGGAAATACTATAGACCATTTACTTATCCAAACGATTGATTTCGACAAGAGTCAAGAACCATATCGTGAAACACGTTATGAGCTTCCTCTAGCAATCAACGATATAGACAATGCACGAACTATTGCAACGACGCTTGCACAAGGATTCGTAAATTAAGAAGCCAACACGATGCAGACTCCTGAAAACGCATACCGTAAACTTGATCATATTGTCATGAACGGTACTGAAGTACAAGAGGGCTTTGAAAATTTAAAAGGTCCTTTACAGGAAGTGGGTGCACTAGGCGCTATAATGGATTTTATTCTTAATGCCAATATTAATCTCGTAATTGAGGATGGTCCCCTGAATCCATTTCAACTACAGCATGATCTTAGCGAACAAGAAATTTTACTAGATGAAGCTATAGCTAACCTTAAAACCTTAATGAGACAAAGCTACGTTGAAGCTATTGAAGATCACCTTAATGCTTCAAGAGAAGAAAACTAAGTAGCTTGATCAGATCTTCGCTCTAGCGCGATATATAAGCTCGAGCATAGGAAGATTCCGAGTAGACCTGCAATAGAATCAATAAAGACATCCCGCAGTTCGCTACTCCTTCCAGTTACAAACTTCTGATGAAACTCATCCGAAATAGCATACAAAAATACAAAGAGCAGGGAATAGAGTATTCTTTTACGATCGCTAAGCTTAAACTCTCTACTTAAGCTATATACCATAATGCCTAGTATGAAATAAAGAAACATGTGAGCAGACTTACGTACAAGAAACGTTGCAATTCCTTGCGATGCAGGTACATACGTTTCAATAGGCTCAACGAATATCCTACTTAATGATGAAGAGTCCTGAGCGACCTGATTAGAAAAGAGAAATATAGCCAGTAACCAAATAAAGACTGCAGTACTTTTTAATATAGTAAAATACTTCTTATTCATGAACTATATAGGTATTCACTTATTTCGTTATTTTCAATTTACCAGAGCTTCGCAATCCATGAAGAATACTTTGCCTGAAGTATTTAAATTCAGATGACTTATAAAATGTCGCTGTCAGTATAAGACCAGTTACTGTTATGCATGAAATACTTTTTAGCAGCAAAGTTAACAATGCATATTTAGAATTAATATTTATACTTAAAATATAATTTATTGAAACAATTAAAGCAGTGGCCAGTAACTGGGTAAAAAAAGTTTGATAATATTTCATTGATCTTTTTTTAAATAATACTTTGTAAACGTATTTTGGGTAACTGTATAAATGTAGGAAGAGAATACTTAGCATCGTTCCCAAAAAGACACCTGAAAGCCCAAAAAATTTAACAAAAATTATTGAAAAAATTAAATTAATAAAGGCTTCAATTACTGGCATGTATCTATCTTCATGAAAAATACCAGTGGCATCTTTAAAGCTCATAATCGGAGCTCTCATTAATGTAAGATATAGGTTAATCGTGAGTACAACAAGAACCACCTCTGATAGTAGAAATTGCTTACCGAGCCATAAAGCAACAAACCCTTGCATTAGAATAAAAAATAACGAAGTAACAAAAACGCTTAAGCAATACACTGCAAAATTTATTCGCTGATAAACAATTAATGCCCGCTTACTGGATTGAACCATCATATTGCCCACGCTAGAGGTTACGGCATTTGCTGTTTGACCAAAAACAAGAACTAAAGCAGCAATCACTAAATAATAATTACTGTAAAGCCCAACAGCACTTATGCCAAGGAAAAAAGCAATTACAATATTATCAGTATTAAGAACTGCATAGCTTGCAAACTTATGAAATGATAGCCCCTTGATGCTTTTAACAATGTTATTTCGCGTTACTAAATCTAATTTCTTAACGTTCTTTTCTGTAATGTAAGGATATTTTTTAGCAGTTAATAGGCTCAATATTAGATTCTCGACTATTCGCATAACTATCTTGATACCTAGGTATAGGTAAAAATTATTTGTTAAAATTAATATAGCGATTTGGCAGAGATTGAGTGCAATCATATAGATTACATGGATTATATCGATTAGGTATTGTTTTTGATCTGCATAAAGTAATGATCGCTTATAAATTAAATAGTACGAAAGTATCGCATCTAATAAAAATAGGTAATAGATCAATACAATGTTTTCATTAATATTTTGTGATCCTACATACCTATACACAAAAGCTGATGAGATAATTCCAATAATACCAATCACTAAAGCAACAAGCCTATAGGTTTTCTTATAGAAGCCAACTAGAGATTTTACTTTCTCATGGTCGTTGTTGTGCATTGGCTTATATAGCTGATAATAAATTGCACTGCCTAGGCCTAATTCGGCTATGCCTAGCATTGCAACAAGGTTTGATATAAGCCCGTTTATGCCAAGATATTTCACTCCAAGCGTATTAACAAAAATACGCTGTGCAAAAAGTCCAATTGTAATTATTAGAGCATTTGACAACAAAGCAATCAATATATTTTTTTTGGCAGCTCTTGTCCTCATTGCTTTACAATTGTCCTGTATATAGGCGCTCAACGCTATGAATAGTTATATTAATATCGTGATTGCTTTCTTTAAGATTTATATCTTTCTGCGGAAGAACCCTTGGAGCAATCAGCTCAACCCAGCATTCAGGACCAGCGTCTATACTTATAAATTTAGTGCTTGTAAGCAACTTTGTTGACCGATCAATTCTATCGCTAAATATACATTTTAATCCGTTAGCCTGGGCCTCGATTGCAGCAACCGGTACGCCCTCCCAAAATGAAGGCATAATAAAAACATCCATGGCGCTATACAGTGGTGCAACATTATCTGATTTACCATAAAATATGATATTATTTTGTAATTTCATATTCTTAGCCTGAATATATACCGACTCGCGAAGTACTCCGTCTCCTACTAGCAGTAGTTTAATATCTTTTCCGATAGATTTTGAATACTGTAATAATTCAAGCATAAAATTATGGTTTTTAACTTTTTCGATTCTTCCAACATTACCAACTAATATAGTATTTTTATCTAGTCCAAGTTTTTTTCTAATGTCTTTTCTGTTTTGTTCACTAAACCTAAAGGTGTCTGTATTTATGCTGTTGGGTATAATCGTATAATAATTATTTCCAAAAAGTGAAAGTCCGGCTTGATTACCACATGATACTTTTATGTTAGAAAATATATTAATTAAATACTTCGATATTATTATATATATGCGCCGGCTGATTTGCTGGTTAGCTTCATTTTTTGCAGTATGAGAATGTGCAATTCTTAAAGGAACTTGCATAATTTTTGCTACTCCTAATGGGAGGAATGAACTTAGATATGTATGTGTCTCAACAACATCTATATTTTCTTTTTTAATAATCTCTCTTATTTTATTAGCATAGGATAAGATATTTCTTATATTTAAAGCACCAATTTTATACATACTAAAACCTAGTGATATGATTTCTTGCTCATAGTCGTATACTATATTGTCGTGACAAACGAAAATGAGATTAAATTTAGATTTATCAATACGCCTTGCTATATTGATCAAGTAGGTCTCGCTTCCTCCTCGGTTCATACCGCCAATAATTAATAGTACGTTATTTTTTTTCATAGTCGATATACTTATTTAAATAATCGTATTTATCTTTATTATCTTGACCCAGTACAAATCTTGCCCTATAAGACCGTACGAATATTACAGGAAGTAATCCTGCAATTATTGACTTAGCGATTTTTAGATAATCAAATATGCTAGCTTTTAATTTAGGAAAATATATTAGTTTTGCTTTAATCTCGTATTTACGCGCTCTCAGGCTTCTTTTCTTATAGTCTAAAGGATTGACCCTGTAAAGGAACAATACTTCATCAATACAGTAAAGCTTTCCTTTATTTAATAAAATATCACTCCATAGAACAAAATCTTGGGATCTACGATAGTCTTTATACATTCCAATCTTAGTTAACGTTGACCTTTTAATAATGGTTGATGCGTGAACAAGCATATCGCCGTTAATAATGTTCTTCTCTGTTTTTTCACCGGGAGACCCTATAGACCCATGCATTGTATTATCACTAAACTCAACTGCTAAACTACCGACAGCATCATATTGAGGGTTTTCTTCTATGAACTTATAAATTTTTTCTATTCTATCAACAGTACAAAGATCATCTGTGTCCATCCGAACTATGTATTTTCCTTGAGCTATCTTTATGCCCTCATTTAGAGCTAACGCAAAGCCCATATTTTTATCGTTACGAACAACTCTAATTCTATTATCATTAAATTCTCTAATAATACTATTAATATTATTTATGCCATTATCGTCAACTATTATTATTTCAAAGTCCTGAAAGGTTTGATTAATAATTGATTTTATAGCTTGAATAAGATACTCCCGCTTTGTGTTAAACTCTGCCATTACAACTGAAACTTTTATATTATTTTTCATTTTCTATATTTCCGTTTCTATTTATGTATTTATACACAATGTAAATTGCTAATGTAGGAATCATTATTGTATATACGTATTTTCTTATAACAAAAAGTGATGTATCCCTCGCCAAAAATAAAAAGTTATAAATAGCCACAGCAATAAATATATTTTTTATTGATTTATCATCTGAATTTTTTTTACCATTACTAAATACATTAATAATAAAAATACCTAGTATGAGAATTGAAACAATTCCAAAAAAGCCAAAATTATAGTAAGACTCTGCAACTATAGTAAAACCCGGTCCGTAGTTCAAATTTAGCTTAAGCTTCAACCAATTTGCTAAAGCAGCGTCATTTGCAAATGAATATCCGGCAAACATTATTCTTGGAAAAATAGCTAAGATTGATGCAAGGTATGTATAGCCATAGCTATAACTCTTCTGAAGTGGCACTAAATCTATTGTGTTATACAATGAAAATATGTTAAACCCGTATTCAATAAAAATATTTCTAACTGGCTCCAATAAGCTTTTTGGACTCAAAAGAATATTAATAAACATAGAAAAAGTACGTTCATTGGAAGCACGAAATAACGCAATAGCGTTTGACGTTTGTGCTACAATTAGGAAAATTGGAACAACTAATAAGCGATTAATCTTTATTTTATTAATCTCGGCACTATAGAGCCAAATATAAGCAATCAGAATTCCGATTACTTCTCCTCTAGCGCCAATATAAAGTGAAGTTAAACAAATTAAAAGTAGCGCGCACGATAAAATTCTTCTAAGATTTTTGTTGTTCTTATTGGCTATCAGAAGCATAAAAATACCTGGTACAAAAAGCATCGAAAGTGCACTAAGTAGCGAAGAACTACTGTTAGATTCAAGCGGCATTTCGTATATTGCTTTATAGCCGTACTTGTTGGCAAGCGTCAACTGAGTAATCTTAGAGCCAACATAAGCTGATGCCCCAATTCCAGCCATTGCAAGTCCTACAATGTTTACACTTTTGAACTTGTAGAGGTTAACGACTTTTTTATGTGCATTATCATGATTAATGTTTTTAATTTTATATAGACCCAATCCACACAAAATATAAAAAGATGCTATTGAATAAAGCAATGTGTGCAGGTAAATGTTAGGTTTAAATTCACTAATTGTTAATTGCTTGAGAATTTCTGGCTGAAGAGAAAGAATTATTGACTGACCAAACCAGCATATAAATACACCTATAATAAAAAAGTTGTAAGGGTGCATTAATGACTTTCTACGAGCTATTTCAACTATATAAACTACCATAATAAAGCATGCGAGAGTACTGTAAATTTGACTTTGTAAAACAAGAGGCTGAATCGGCTGCAATGCAAATGATGCGATAAATATCGCAGGTATAATGAATAGATAAAGAATACTTAAAATAATATTAAAATATTTTACTGAATTTAACTTAGATAGCATGGCTATTTTGAAGACCTTCTAGATAAACGTTTCGTGTTATGTTTTTCTGTTAATTCAGAGAGCATAGCACTTTGCAGGTCAAGTTTCCGGTTATTACTAAGGTGAGCATCACTTTGCAGTGTAAGTGCATTAGAATATTGGGTTGCCATAAAATTAATTACATTTGGTATTGAAAACTTTGAAGCAAAATAATGTCTTTTAGCAGATTGCCCATTGCAGCTATTGATAGCTGTTTTTTGTAGAATTGAAATATAATCATCAATCTTATCATAAGGATAGAACGAGCCAAGATATTTTTCTTGTAATATTTCTATATGTCCCCGGTTTTTTGAAATAGCAACTGGGATACCCGAAGCTAGTTCTTCAACGATGCTTAGACCAAAACCTTCACGGATACTGGCTGATACGCCAATATCGCTCATCCTCATGAGTTTATGAATATCTTTTCGATAGCCCATCAGTAAAACACTGTGTTCAAGATCTAATTCAATAATATATTTTCTATATCGTTCTTCGTAATCACCGATACCACATATCAGAAGTTTTGCTTTGGGATTAATTTTCAATACCTCCCGCATTGCTCGCATAAGGAATCCCTGATTTTTATTTTTGTTTAGCTCAGCTACACAGATCAAGATTAAGTCATCTTTGTGAAAACCGTATTCTCGCCGGAGTTGGTCTTTCTCTTTTTGATCGTGAACAGGACGAAACCTTTTTAGATCAACTCCAACTCCATTAGTCTTTATGATATTTTTTGCACGCAGCTTTTTCTGGGCTCTCATATAGTCTTCTTCATTTATCGTGACGAGTACATCAGTAATATGCGCTAATATTTTTTCTACAGGGTAGTAAATAATCCAATTCTGTATTGGTGCTCCAGTATAGAAATGGAAACCATGCGCAGTATAGAAAACTATTGTTCCAGTCTTTTTACGAGAAGATCGAGCAGCAAGCCTAGTAACGACACTTCCCATAGGGGTATGGGTATGAATAATCTCGAATTTTTCAATATCGATTATTTTTTTCAGTTGCCTAATTGCTTTTAGGTTATTGAATTTGAAAGGGCTGCGTTCAAAAGACACAGTATGTTTAACGTCACAGTATGGTATTTTTTCTGTTCCATTCGTAGCTACATGGACTTCATAGCCTTGATCCTTGAAATATTTAAGGTAGGGAATATGAAAGTTAAGGATATGTGAATCTACGGTCGCACTGAATAGTACTTTCTTTTTCGATTTCATCCTATTATCCTCGCTGATCCTTCAGGAGACTTAGTTCAGTATGGATACCGTGCTTCTCAATCTCACGACTACCTTTAGCTACAATTGCTTTGAACGTTAAGAATACTATCTTTGCATCTTCACGAGATG
>CAJAXB010000074.1 GCA_903946795.1 uncultured Candidatus Saccharibacteria bacterium
ACTTAAACCAGGAGCTATCGCTGAAATAGAGGGAGCATACGGAAAGTTTAGCTATAAAAATTATTCAAACCCTAACCAAGTATGGATTGCGGGTGGTATTGGTATAGCTCCGTTCCTATCAATGGCACAAAGTGTTAAAAAAGAGAAAGATCTGCATATTGATTTGTACTACTGTGTTCCAAAGACAGATGAATTGATGGACGAAAAACTACTTTCTTCAATGACGAGTTTATCTAACATAGATTTTAACTTCATACCTTTTGCAGAAGACAAGCATGGCTTCTTAAACGCTGACATCATTAAAGAGAAAAGTGGAGACCTTAGCCAAAAGGAATTCTATATATGTGGACCGCCGGCCATGATGAAAGACCTGCGCAAGCAATTAAGATCAAAGGGAATACCAAATTATAAAATTCATTCAGAGGAGTTTTCAATGTCATGAATGCATTACTGCAAAAAATTAATTTAAAAACATTTGTAGCACTAGCACTTATTTTTCTTGCGGTAGGTTTTGTAGGAATACTCGCAATTGGATTTACTTCAGAAAAAGAATCAAAAACTGTGTCCACTGAAAAGACTCCACCATCTACTACTACGACGACAGTGGATGGTAGCACGTCCTGTAACGGACAAGCGACATGTTACGGTAAGGCAGATCTTGCTGCCCACGCTTCTTCAAACTCTTGCTGGGGCTACATTGACAATGTGATGTACGACGTGACACCACTGATTAAATCTCATACTGGTGGTACGGGTCCAATTCGGGAAGTGTGCGGCGGGGACATTGGAGCATTTCTTAATGCTGCTCCTCAAAACAATAAACACGTATCTGCGAGCAGTAATGCAGCGGGCTCAACACTGTGGGGCTATAAAATTGGATACTACGATGCAACTAAGCCATAACGGAGAATACGAATGAAAAAGAAATTAAACCCTAAACAAACTAAGCGTTCGAAATCCAGAATAGCACAACTGGCACTCTGTATTATCGCCGTGCTTATTGGCGGCTTACTTGGATATATTGTCATTCAAGATCAAAATCAATTTAGTAAAAAGGTGCAAACTTACAAGCCAGGAAACACCTACTCAAATCGAGACTATGACGTACGTATAGACGCTATAAGCCGTGGGAGCGGGGAAAAGGGATCATTGAACCCCGGAGAGGGAAAGACCTATCTGATCATCACGCTTTACGTTAAAAACAAGTCGAATAAATCATTGCCGCTATATCCTGTAACGCAAACCTATATCAAAGATGGCCAGGGTCAGACATATAGTATTGGTCCAGCAATTGTAAAACAACCGTTTCTTGCGGGAGATCTCTCTGCGGGCGACCAAGTAAAAGGTGAGCTTGCATATGAAATACCTGACAACCTAGCAAATCCGCTCTTCTACTTTGAAGGATTATCGAACCGTCCATTAGTCATTAAGCTTTAGCCAAAGCATTACAAGCCATAATTACTCCGTCTAACACTTGTGAAAATAGCTTTCCTCGGCTATAATTCAACAGTTGCAATAATGCAAAGAACCTTATGAAACACTAATATTCGGGAGTAGCTCAATGGTGGAGCAAGAAGCTGTTAACTTCGAGGTTGCCGGTTCGAGTCCGGCCTCCCGAGCCAAGCTGAAACAGACGAAGTCAGAACTGTGAAAACTGTTCTGACTTTTTATTTACCCATAATAGAATTGAAACTCTCTACTTTAAATGAGTCGTAATCGTTATAATGAAGTTCATGGGCTACGAAAAACAACTACAGAAAATTGATCAGATATTACAAAAGACAGCCAGTAAAAATGAAGTCGCTGATACACAGGTGCGGATATATTCGGGCAAGCTTGGGGTCGATTACCGATTTGCCAGCAAAACTCCACGCCCATACCACAGCGCAAGTATAGGAAAAGTATTTGTCGTAGTGCTACTACTAAAAATGCTGAATGAGCAAAGACTTTCACTAGACCAACCAATACACGAGCTGCTCGACGCAAAAGACTTGCAGGAATTGTTTGTAGCAAACGGCAAAGACCACTCTAAGGAAGTAACTATCCGGCAACTAGCCATGCATACATCTGGCATAAACGACTATTTTGAAAGCAAGTCTAGTAGCGAAAGTAGCTTTATCGACCAAATTATCTCGGAACCCGAACATTTCTGGACTCCGGATGAGTTACTAGACTTTACGCGTAAGTATCAAAAAGCCGTGGCTTGCCCGGGCGAAAAGTTTTTCTACTCTGACACGGGCTACATACTGCTTGGTAAAATATTAGAGAAAGTTAGTGGCATAAGCTACGGTGAACTATTATCGAAATATATCTTCAAGCCACTTGGCATGAATGATTCATATCTGCACGGCTACTCTAGCAGCACTATCTCAAAGACCATGGCTCCACTTTTTGTAAGTGGTGTAGACGTTAGCGAAATGCAGTCGCTCAGCTGCGACTGGTCTGGTGGAGGAGTGGTCACGACAACCGATGACCTACTACTTTTTCAAACTGCATTACACCAAGGTAAGCTGGGCGACTTGATATTTGAGCAAGCGGGGTTTCCGAACAAATTTAGACGCGGCATTCACTACGGATTTGGCATGATGGAACTACATTTTAATGAGTTCTTTTTTCTACTTATAGGAATGCCCCTACTCAAAGGGCATATTGGAATTACTTCAACACATATGTTCTATGACAATGTAAATGACGTGCACTTTATTATGAATTTTGGCTCGGATAAGCGCACGGTCGAAAGCTTCAGGACTCTCATAAAGATAATACAAACACTGAATATAAAAGGTTAGAGATATGAATTACTGCAAAGCTGCTACTTCAAAAATAGCTCGATTATCAGTATTTACATAGTCGAGTAGCGATCCGCTTTAACTAGCTTGATATTGCAAATTTGTCGCAAAAGTAATTTATGATTGCAATAAAACTGAAATATAAACCCAAGAACGCTATACTAACCACTAATGGACGACATTATCACAGTATTTATAAGTATCTTAGTGGAGGCGACGCCTTTCTTAATACTAGGCACCTTAATCGCTATTATCGTACAAAGGTACAATATATTTGATTGGCTCATCGCTCGGTTGCCTTCTAACAAATTTATACGTAGAATCTCTGTATCTCTTTTTGGGGTTGCACTGCCTGTTTGCGAATGTGGCAATGTACCATTGGCTCGTTCTCTCATGAGAAAAGGTCTTACGACGGCTGAAGCAACAACCTTCCTGTTAGCAGCTCCGATACTTAATCCAATTACATTCATTACTACTAAAGAGGCCTTTCGAGGCGTACCGTGGATGCTACCAGCAAGAATGCTCGGTGGCCTTGCGGTCGCGTTGATAGTTGGGCACTTCATGGGTATCTATAAACAAAACAAAGTTTTAAGAAAAGATTTCATTGCAACCTGCAAGCCAAGGAAAATACACGAGCATAATAAGTCAAAATTCAGTTTACAATTTGCTGAAGAGTTCTGGTCTATGTTTAAACTACTTGCCTTAGGTTCTGCTATTGCTTCATTGACTCAGTTTGTACTAAATCAAAATATCCTCAGCAACGTTACCAGTAACTATGTCTTGGGGGTATTTATAATGCTACTCCTCGGATTTGTAATTTCTATATGTTCAAATGTTGATGCGTTTTTTGCGCTTGGCTATGCTGGGACATTCAGGTATGGGGCACTCTTAACATTCCTCATTGCTGGTCCAATGGTCGATATAAAAACGCTCGCAATGCTAAAGAACACATATACCAAGAAAGCTTTATATCAGATTACATTTTCTGTTGCATTTCTCGCCTGTGCAATTGGAATAGGATTCTCATATGTTGGATAGGGAGCCGCGAAGATTTTGGTATGTCCTAGGTGCGCTAGTGTGTCTTTGTATAGTTCTTATTGCACTAAGAGGACGACTCGGATACTACATACATCCGAGATACTACACATTTACTGTCATTACTTCAACAATCGGTACATTAGTCCTATTCAAAGCGGCAATAAGTTATGTATATACGAAAGAACCGACCATTATTAATTATGGCTCGGTTACTGAGCTTGTGGCAGTATTCGGTAAGTGGTTGCTGAGTAAAGGAGCATGGTTTGTAATTATTGCAATCATTCTTCTAGCCTGGGCACCGGCCCGACCCTTAATGTCCGGAGCAGCCAATAGAAGACAGCAACAAGCTCAAGAGGCGACATCAGCATCAAAGAAAGCTCTTATGCAAACAACGTGGTTTGCAAATCCCAAGACGATAAATCAGATATCTCAGGTTCTTAGCATTGAAGAAGGCCAAAAGGAACTTGAAGGCAAGAAATTTAATCTTACAGGCTTTGTAAGAGCTGATCAAAGTGGTGACAGTGATATATTTCAGCTTTCTCGTTTTACTATCACTTGCTGTGCGGTTGACGCAACACCCAGCAACCTGAGAGTATATATGAAAGACTGGAAGTCAAAATATCCAGTAGATAGTTGGGTTAAAGTTGAAGGAAGCTTTAAGGCGCTACAAACAAGTAGGGGCCAACAACTTCTACTTAGCGGAGGCGTACAAGCAGTCTCACAACCCGACGAGCCGTACGATTATCTATCATTCTGAGCAAAAAGTGAGACATTCTCATGACATGCTGTTTTGTGACTCATTTGTCTCGCTTACAACAATTAACTTGTCCGTGACCTGCGTGCGGAGCCAGACCAAGCAGAGAAAAACGTAGTCCTTTCCCTAAATTCTCTTCTTGGTCATACAAAATGCTAATTTACAGTTCTTAAGTCACAAATATCGCTAATTATTTGAGTTGGATACTACTAATATAGTATGGAATGCGCTACTATAAACCGTAATGAAGTACGCAATAGATGCCCAGAAACTGACTAAAAAGTTTAAAAATAATATAGCAGTTAATGGAATTAATTTACGAGTTGCAGAGGGCAGTATATATGGATTTCTTGGGCCAAATGGTGCCGGTAAATCAACTACGGTTAAGATGCTCATAACCCTGCTGACACCTACAACAGGTGATGCAAAAATACTAGGAAAAAGTATTACAAAAGATGCCGAAGATGTCCGTCTAACTATTGGCGCTGCCCTCCAGGAGGCATCATTAGATAATATGCAGACCGGTAGAGAGTTATTGCGAACTCAGGGGGCACTATACGGATTGAGCTCAGCGGAAATTAATAGCAGAATATCAGAACTGGAGAGTTTAATAGATATAGGTTCAGCACTTGACGATTTGATCAAGACATACTCAGGAGGCATGAAGCGAAGAGTTGATTTGGCGGCAGCATTAATTCACAACCCTTCAGTACTATTTTTAGACGAACCCACAAATGGTCTAGATCCTGCAAGTAGAAACAAAATTTGGACAGAGATTAAAAAACTAAATTCAGATTTTGGAATGACTATATTTTTAACTACCCAATACTTAGAAGAAGCCGATGAACTTGCAGATATAATCGGAATTATAAATAATGGAAAAATTGTTGCAGAAGATTCACCAGCAAACTTAAAAATGCAAATAGGCAGTGACGTAATAATAATCGAACTAAAATCAGTGCTTAAGGATTTGAAAAAACTAGAAAAAATTTCTGGTGTTACTTCAGTCAAATCACATGGTAATTCACTATCAATCTATGCAAAAAATGGTGGCGCCGTTATTTCTAGTGTTGTCAGTACCTTGCATGATTTAAATACAACTATAGTGAATGTCGAAATTAGAAAACCAACACTTGATGATGTATTTTTGAAGGTCACAGGGGAGGCATGAGTAACATGAAAGATACACATATTACAGCATCATCGGCTAGTTTTTTTAAAGATTTAAAAACAGTAGCAAAGCGTGCGATTCGACTTGCGGGTCGAGAACCTGAAACGCTAATACCAGCAATTATAATTCCATTATTTTTCTTTGTAGTTAATGTAGGGTCGCTCAGTGACATATCTAATTTTGCTGGTATAGCTGATTACAAAGCATTCCAGTTACCTGTCGCAATTGTGTTCGCAGTAACAGGTATTTCTAGAGCAACGTCCTTAGTTTCAGATATACAGAGTGGGTACTTTGACCGCCTATTAATTTCTCCCGTTAGTCGACATGCACTCTTACTCGGCCTAATGGTTGCTGACGTGTTGGTGGTGATTCTTTTGAGTATACCGGTCATAATACTTGGATTAGTTTTGGGTGTCAGTTTTGCGACGGGTGTAATGGGTATGCTGGCGTTTATATTACTTGCTGCTCTTTGGGGATTAGCATTCACTGGATTCCCTTATGCTATCGCGCTTAAAACGGGTAGCCCTGGGGCTGTTAACTCGTCGTTTCTATTATTCTTCCCATTTGCGTTTTTGACCACAACATTCTTACCTAAAGAAGCCTTGACTGGTTGGCTAGCTACTGTTGCTACTTATAATCCAGTTACATACCTTTTAGAGGGATTACGTTCGCTTACGACTACCGGATGGGTATTGGAAGACCTACTGCCAGCTATAGCTGCTATAGCTGCTGTTGGCTTATTGTCTCAAATACTTGCATTCAAAACCTTAAAAAGCCGTACTGCACGCAAGTAAAGATTGACCGCGTGAATATAATCACAAGGTTAAGCATTATGTTGAAAAGCATGTATTATTAGATTAATGTTTTGGTACAAAGAAAGTATTGAAGAAGTATTTACCACGCTTAGTGCGTCTCAAGATGGGTTAAGTACATCTGAAGCAGCTATACGAATTGTTAAATATGGAGAAAATAAGCTAGAGTTTCGCTCTAAGCCAATTTGGAAAATAATATTAGAACCATTTTCCAATATTTTTGTAATCGTCTTACTCGTGGCTATGATTATTAGCTGGCTGAGTAATGAGATCGTAGATGCCACAATTATTAGTTCGATTATTCTAATTAATGCAATTATTTTTTACACACAGCAATATACTACATCTCGTGTTTTACGAAACCTCAAGAATCAAAATATTCAAAAGAATACAGTATTGCGAGACGGAACTTTTGTTAAGGTTAGCTCAATACTACTAGTACCTGGAGATATTATTCAGCTTCAGGAGGGAGAACGCGTTCCGGCAGATGCACGGATTATCAAAGCTGAAGCTTTAGAGGTTAATGAATCCTCTCTTACTGGAGAGTCTATACCGGTGTATAAAAGACCCGGTCAGTTTGAAGACAATAAAGCAATATTTGAACGTACAAATCTGCTGTTCCAAGGAACTTATATTGTTGCTGGGACTGCAGAAGCAATAATTGTCGCAACAGCCAATAGTACTGAGTTCGGTAAAATTGCAGCCCTTTCGGTTCAAGAAAAATCAAAAAGTCCACTAGAAGAAAAAGTAAACAAGCTGATCAGTTTAATAATTAAAGTTATTGGTGTTGTTGCAGTAATAGTCTTTACGCTTGCAGTAATAAGAGATATTCCATCAGGTGAAGCGCTTCGTTTTGCTTTATCACTAACAGTGTCAGCTGTACCAGAAGGATTACCTATAGCACTAACCGTAATTATTGTTCTAGGCATGCGCCGGCTTGCTCGCAAAAAAGCACTTGTTAGAAATTTTCAGGCAATTGAAGATATTGGACTTGTGACTACAATTGCTACAGATAAAACAGGAACCCTGACTAGAAATCATTTATCAATTGCCGAATACTGGTCACATAATCAATCAATTAAACTTGAGGAAATTGTTGGCAAAACAATTGATATGACCCAATCCCACCATGACCCGCTTGATATAGCAATATCCGAAGCATTTAAATATAAGTCCGTTGTTTCAAAGTACTATCCATTTGATATGAGTTTACGTATGAGTGGAGCATATGTTGCAGAAGAAAAATATATTTATATTAAAGGAGCTCCCGAGCACATACTTAAAAATTCTAATGTATCTGTAACTGATAGGACTAAGGCTGAATCAAAAATGCACGAGCTTGCAGCAGAAGGCTACAGGGTTATCGCAATAGCTCGATATAAAACTACAATTGCTCTAGAGTCATTAAAAAAAATATCCATGCAACATACAGAGTTTCTTGGGTTTATTAGTCTTGCAGATGAACTTAGAAATGAAGCTGCTCCTGCTGTTCGCTTAGCTCATGAAGCCGGTATAAAGGTGCTGCTCATATCAGGTGATCACTACGAAACCGCATATAACATCGCCAAAAAAGTAGGTATCGCCAAGCACCCAGATCAAGTAATCTCTGGTGAAAATCTTCCGAAAGACCAGCGAGTTCTTGCACAAACCGTAGCACAAAAAACTGTCTTTGCGCGTATTTTACCTGAAGACAAATTTAGAATATTACAAGCCTTAAAGAAGACTGAAATTACTACTATGACAGGTGACGGTGTTAATGACGTCCCAGCAATTAACAATGCTCATGTTGGTATTGCGATGGGCTCTGGAAGTGATATAGCCCGTGATGCAAGTGGCATAGTATTACTTAATGATAACTTTGCGACAATTGTTACTGCTATAGCTGAAAGTAGAAAAATTTTCGGTAATATCAAAAAAATGCTTTTCTATCTCTTATCTACGTCTCTTGGGGAAGTCATGACAATGATTGGTGCGCTACTTTTTGGTCTGCCGTTGCCCGTAACTGCAATACAGATTTTATGGATCAACCTTGTGACTGACACAGCAATGGTTATCCCCCTTGGTCTCGAACCCGAAGAACAAGATATTATGCAACGCCCCCCAAGAAGACCAAAAGATCCTATACTTCAAAAAGTTCTCATTACACGCATGATAACTGTGGCTAGCGCTATGGCAGTAGTAACTTTGATTACAGTCTACATACTCTCTAATCGAGGCTACTCAACAGAATACATTCAAACTATTGCATTTACTGCACTCATAGCAGCTCAATGGATGAATGCCTTTAACGCGCGTAGTGAGTCACAATCATCATTGAAACGATTAACCATATTTAATCCGGGTATGTTGGTTGGTTTAACAATTGGATTCAGCCTGCAAATGCTCGTACTTTTTGGACCATTAGGAAGCTACTTTAATATTCAAAAAGTTCCATTAATGTCTCTTTTGATTCCGTCAATTATAATGGTACTAGTAGTGTTTATCGTATCGGAGGTACATAAGCTTATCACGAATAAAAACAAAACAAACAAAAACCTCACCACAGTAATCTAATTTATACGTCAATTAGATTTAATATTAAGTCTTAACTGTCTTTCGATGGGGACATCCAGCCCAGCAACACGGCCTTCTCTTACCACCAAGAAGTTCTGTAACGGTACGCTCGATATGATTGCTCCTAGTTTCAGGCCTCTTATTAGTTACTACCCAACAAATCCATTCATTGCGTGCAAGGGGAGTTAGATCCTCCCATCTTTCTATTACTGAATCATCTTTTAAGAATGCATCGCGTAAATCATTAGGTACCGAGTGGACGTATCCATGGGATATCTTTGGTGATTTCATATAGAATATTTTAGATCAGTAAACTGGCTTAGGCTACTCTATTTTTTTTTAGACGCTGAACAAACAATACAGAATCCATCAATTTCGAATTGGTGATGTCTTGGAGTGAAACTAAACTTATCAGTAACTGATTTTATAAATTCATTAATATGCTGTTCGTCTTCAATATCAATAACTTTGCCACAACTAAGACAGCTAAGGTGGTGATGGTGATCCATAAAGTTGTCTGATAATTCAAGTTTGTATTTCCATCCAACATAGATACGATTAACAATCCCTAGTTTTTCGAATAAATCTATGTTGCGATACATTGTCACACGATCGACCTTATTCTGGGACTTTTCGATTAATGTAGCCATAGATTGAGGTTCAGGGCTTAACAGTGCGGAAAAGGTATTCTCACGAGCTTTAGTAAGTTTATAGCCTTTATCAGATAAAATCTTTTTTAAACTCTGGATATTTTCTACTTTCATGTTTCAATTATACCCCTTATTGCAACAAAGTTGCAATAAAAACCTATATTGATTACTCTTGGTTTATGTCTGAAAAACTCACCCAGTCTAAAGCCGAAGACGCTATATCTATAACTGAAGATTTCCTAATCAAAGAACGGGGAAATTCAATTGATGGAGATTATGCAAGTTATAAAGTCGCAGAACAGATTGCAACAATTGGCGACAGAGCTAAAACAGTGCTCACAAGCACACCCCATCCAAATCTTGACGGCCTTTATGTGCCATTAAGTAAATATAATTCTGGGGTCTATGACGAGGCAGCAACAGTGCTACCGGGCCATATAGTCCTTATACCTTCTGCTCTCGTCGAAAAGGGAACCTCATTGCTATATCCCGCAGTTGTTAGCGAAGATGGATTGAAGACTCAATCAATACGCCTCCATGTTCTCAAGCAATCCTATTCACAAAAAATTCAAAATGGGACATCTATGATTCTTTCTGCCGCTGGACAATCCGAAACCAAGGGTGTTGGTGCTCATGGTACAAAAAGCAGCGATGGTATTGAGGCAGAGCATTTCGCAACACTACTTGCTGCAGGTGGCGATAGGACCGTTCAAGAAGCCTGGAAAAACGGAACACATATTAATCATGCATGGCGAGGAAATGACTCCACTTCCGTTATGGCTGAAGTATCTAATCGACTATTCGGTACAGATATACCACAAAGTACAATCACGATTACAAAACAGCAAATTGAAAATGGTCAAGCAATGCTCTTATGGCATGAAGGCATGCGTGACGATAGCGGTAACCCTGAGACTGCAACAAAGGAGAAGGCGCTTGTTGTTATTCAGAGCCTTGGCTTTGAAGCGCTGCATGCGAGTAATCCACGTGGTATCGAAACCGTAAAGGAACTTATTGCATGAACACGTTTGAACTAGAAAAGCGACCAAAACCTCCTGTTGAAGAAAACGCTATGTTCGGTATGGAGCTTGATTTTGATCTCAACGCGGCCTTTCAGGGTGCTATCCTAGGAGTAGCAAGTGATGCTGAGCTTGCATTAGACGAAAAAGTAAAGCGTATGGAAGTGATCGTAAATGAAGGGAAAAGTGAAATATACAGGGATTTTATTGACTTCAGACAAATGGCATCTCAATTGCAAATGATGTGCAGTCATGATCATGCACTTAGCCAAATGATCACTGGCAACGATTCACTCGCAAGTTTTCTTTCTCATCACGATGGTGAAGATGGGCATAGTCATCAATATCATGAGAACGACAAGAAAAATAAAAAGAAAAAAAATAAATCTACCAAAAAACGTAGCTGGTTCGGATTTTACAAGTAAATAACTGTATTGGTTTACTGCACTTCTTATACCGTATCTACGTATAGTAAGCGCACACTATTAATGGCTCTAGGAGCGTTAATCAATGGGGGGGCTAAGAAAGAATATAAAGTTTTCTACCTCAGGCGGAGTATATATAATCGGTAGCATATTTCGATAGACCTTGAAGCCTAAATGCGCTATCATAAGCATTGTAAGGATTATAAAAAAATGCCAAAATCACAAGAAAAAAATAAAGATAAACTCACAACCGGCAGAGTTAAACAAATAGCCGCAGGTATTGCCCTAACGGGAGCGCTACTGGGAGGGCTTAACGCGCTTAATAATGCAGAAAACCCTGTTCGTGAAGTGCCACGCATCGAAAGCCTCGATGATGCTAACTTCAATGAAATTGGACGAGAATTACATTCTGAACCTGGTAAAGGTCTATTTTACCCGGGTCAAGAAATTACCTATCTAGAAGAACTTGATAAATTTGATTTTGAAAAGGATGGACATTTAAGAGGTTCACCTGTTGTAGATAATGGTGGTGGCGAACCTAGTAATGATGTTCGTATTAAAGGACTTCAAGAAGGGGATGTAGCTTATCTATCGCGACCAATTATAAGCCCTGATGCTGGAGACAATCCCAATGGTACTGCACTTATTACGATGGCGGACGGCCACGATTATTTTGTTTTTGAAAATGAAGCTCGTGATGTAGAGGCGCTTGAAACAGTAAAGTCGTATCCTGGTGTTGATGGCAGAACAAATATGCAGCGAGCGACCGTGGTGTCTATTCATGAAAACGGTGTACGCGTGACACTACTTAACGCAGATGGTGAATCCTTAGAGGGCGGTACAGTAGCTGTTGGCGTGACACGAATTGGACCAGAATTAAAGCCATAACATATTAAAAACGCTCCGTAGAGCGTTTTTAATATATAAGTATTGTAGCTTACTTCTTATCGAAATACGCATCTGCTTTAGATGTGTGGAGCAAGAATAGTACAAGTCCTCCGAATGTAGCGCCAACGACTGATGTCGCAAGTTGGCTTCCACTGAGTACGATTGCACCCCAAATTCCCATAGCTAGGTTACCTGCTGCAAATAGACTATATAGCAAACGTACGCCTTTTGAGCCATTGTAAAGAGCGTTTGCAAGTAGTAATTGAATAATACCAACGATTAGTATAACGATCGCTATGCTCGTTAATTCAGTGCGTGTATATTCTGTTTTGATTTGGTATGCTAAACTATTTCGCTCTAGCAACGTGAAGATAGATGTCGCTATTGAACTTAATCCGGAAAGTGCACCGAGTGCAGATACCGTTACAATTGATGATGGAACTTTTGTGGCCATATAATTATGATCCTTGTGTTATGTAGTAATACTCTCATAATACACCCAAGGAATAAAAAGCAACAGAACGTTTAGTTTCGAGATGCAAAAAGCATTCGTAGAATAGAGATATAGAGCCAAATAAGGGTCACCATGAGACCGAAGGCTGCAAACCATTCAAACTCTTTAGGTAATTCTTTTCTAGCGCCTTCATCAATGAAGTTGAAATCTAGCAGGAGGTTAAACGCAGCGATTAATACAATCACTCCGGCGATAACAACACCAGACGTACCGATAGTCAGTGATGCATAGACACTTGGACTAAATAATCCAATAATTAATGATAGTACATAGAATACGAGCACCCCAATAGTTGCGACTAAGATCACTGAGCGTAACTTTTCAGTGACTTTAATGAGCCCTGTTTTATAGAGCAGTAGCATTGCCATAGTCACAGCGATCGTGAGCATAACCGCCTGAAGAACAATACCTTGATATTGGTCATTAAAGATATATGAAATACCACCAAGTACAATACCTTCCAGAGCAGCATATATGGTTGATAGCGTAGGGCTTGGCTTTTTAAAAATGATAACAAGACCGATAACAAAAGCCATAATCATTGAGCCGAAGATGAGACCAGCCCCAGATGCTGGATTACTACTTGTAATACCCCATGACACTACACCAAACGCGAGCAGCACTGCCAATAGAAATGATGTTTTTTGCAATGAGCCATTGACGGTCATTGTACCGTTAGACTTAACGTTCTCACGAACTCGATCAATATTAGCTTTCGAAAACACAGGGTTTGATGAAGCCATGCATATACTCCTTATAATTACCCCTATAGTATAGCAAGATTTGAACTAAACTAATTACAATTTCTGCATTCGTAAATAATGCGCTAAACCTAACGCAAAACTAATCTGAAAACCAGCCTGCGCTTCAAGTTCAAAGCCCTTATCTGGATAAAGATATGCCAGGGTGAAAATACCGAATGCAAACATTGCAAAAACTGTTGAGACCGTCCAGATATTTTTGTTTTGCAATGCCAAATAAATCATTAGCAGTAGTTGAACTGAAAATAGTAAAGAACCGAAAAACGTATGAACTATATCAAGAAGCGTTCACGTCACGGCGTTTAAATAGCCATAGTCCGCTTATCGTACAAAGCACTCCAATAGCAGAAAGAACTACTAGAGCATTTACCGACAACTGCCCGTTGGTCAAGGCCTTGTCTGGTGAATAGTAATAGAATATTGAAGTGTATTTCAGCTTATCTAAGGAGTTTATGAGTCCAGATAATATCTTTACAACATACATTGCAAAAAGTACGCCTCCAATCGTGAAGTACACAGTACTTTTTTCAGAAGCAATACTTGAAACAAGCAATCCCATGCAATAAATTGCCCACATGAATAAGGCGCTCAGAATTGAGGTCTTTATGACATTTGACCCGTTAACAGAGAGGTTCATAATTTTCACAAGTGGGATAAATGAGGTTATTGAAACGACTGTAAAAAATAATATAGAAACAAGCGCACTGAAATACTTAGCGATAAACAATCGTATTCTACCAACTGGCAGACTCAGCATGAATGACATCGTGCCTTTATCTACCTCTCCGGCGATGGCAGCTCCTGCAGTTGCTAAACCAAAGAATATTGCTAAGAGCGGCCAGACAAAACTAAAGTGCTCCGCTGAGACATAGCCTTCAATAGTTGTCAGCTGAAGCTGGTCGATATTAAATGCTTCCAGAAGTGCTTTTGGATAGGAGCGAAGTAACTCATCAAAATTGGCTGATTCACTTTGAAAAGAAGGGTAAATTGCAACATAAAGAACTAGAAACAATAGGGCACCAATACTATACGATATAACCGACCAGCGACGCTGATATAATTCTTTCCATACAGTCGACCAAAATACTCTGCTCATTTGTAAAACCTCATAAACATATCTTCAAGGCTTACATGTGTGACATCGAGATCGGTGAGCGTGTATTTTGTAACTTCCTTAAGGAACGAATTAAAATCTCCACGAACATGTGCAAGAAGCTCTAAATCTTCAGCTTTTATAATCTCTACATTACTTGCTTCAAATTTCTTAAAATCGACGGGTTTTTCGAAAAGGACTCGAATTTCATGAACATGCATTTTCCTGAGACTCTGCATAGTTTCACTTGCAACAAGCTTACCTTCACGGATAATCCCAACTCGGTCACATATTTTTTGTACTTCTGCTAGGTTATGTGAAGACATAAAAACGGTACCGCCAGCTTTCTTGAAGTCTTGAAGCATGTCATAAATATTTTCCTGCAAAAGCGGATCAAGACCTCGGGTTGGCTCGTCAAGAATAAGTAATTTTGGCTTGTGCATCATTGCCAAGATAAGACTCAATTTTTGCTTATTACCTGAGGATAGGTGACGATACCTCGTATTTACATCAAGCTCAAAACGCCGAGCAAGATCAAGAGCATCTGTTTTCATGCCTCGAACGCGCTCAACATAGTTAAAGTGTCTTTTTGCTGTCCAATTAGCATAAAATGTATTATCGGCAGATAAATACCCGACATCTTTAAGGGATGTCACAATCCCATTAGCATTACCATTGTCAAATAATGAAACCGAACCGCTTGTTGGTCGAATGAAATCAAGAATCATACGAATAGTGGTCGTCTTACCAGCTCCGTTAGGACCCAAGAAGCCGTATATTTCACCAGCTTGTAATTGCACACTTACATTACTGACAGCAACCTTCTTCCCGAATTTCTTTGTAACTTTATGTAAGCTGAGAACTGTACTCATATACAACTAGTGTACCTAAGGATTAGAAAATGCTAAAGTTTAATCCATATAACAGAGACGGGAAAGCATAAACAATATTGACTTTTTAAACAAAATATAGTAAAATATGACTATGGATGACAAGACACTCAGGATACCAAAGCAAGAACAGTCGCATGACCATCTTCCTCCAATTGCAAACATCAATAATCTTCTTGCGTCATATCTACTTGGTCAAATCGAAAATGCTAATCGTCAAGAAATATCTGATGATATAACTGGCATGGGAGAACTCATTGAGACAATAGAGCGTCTTGGCTCAACGCCATTTGATGAGGCTACCTTCGATAAACACTGTGCTGAATTATTAGATAGTAAATCAAATACAATTAGTAAAATGAAGCTATCTCAGCAAGAGACGGCACTCCGTCGAGGACATGTAACAATTTTTGATACAGACGAAAGCGACGAGATAATTGTCAATGTAGCCGCCCGTCACACAGAGGCATTCCGTGAGGCCCAGACTCAAGCTCTTATGCTTCATGGAACTGAAATTTCTGAAGCGGATTTTCCGATTTATAAAGAGGATCATACGCTTGAAACTATCTTTGGTTCGATCTTTGATAAGTTTGGCGCTCAAATCGCGAAAGCGATCAAGCGACTACCGAACGAAAATGCTCTCGTTAAAGATCTTATGAACGGCCAAATTATTATTCCCGACTTATTTCCACAACAGGTTCTACAGCCCCAAGAAATTAGTATTGCACCCGATAACAAGGAGCTTCGTAATGTGAAACGAGAGCTTCGCAAAACAAATGAGATGATTCAAGCTTATATCGATAATCCTGAAGCCGTCCTCGCAGACGTGTATATGACTGTGGTTAGTGAAGAGCTCGAAGAGTATATCACTAACAACGTGCAGGATTCGCTTGTTAGGGCAAATACAAGACTTTATAGCGAACTTGAATCGCCCCGAGACAATGCACCGAAAGAGCCTGAATCTACCGCACCAATTACAAAACGAGAACGACGTATCGTTGATGGTATTGCTCTTGCAGCTCGTGCAGCAACACAAAAATCAGTTGAAGACTTACGCGACAAACCACAAGAATGGCCCAAGACTACACATTCAGTAGTAGTAAGCTCAGAATGGCTGCACCCTCAAGAAAGAAATGTTCAAGAAATCATCACACCTAATGGCTCAGTATACGTATTTGAAGGTATTGCTGATGAATTAATTGCTATTCGTGATGCGACAATTGCTAAAATAAATAAAATACCAGGAAAGATTAATACTGCTGCAGAGAAAATTGCCCAAGGTAATCTTCCTTGGACTACGCATAACACGTTCAAGCGTTTAGATCTTGGCGATAAACCACCTGTAGCGTATAAAGATGAATCCATATATTATATTCCCGATAAAAGCCCTAACGCACCACGAATTTACTTTACGGTGAAAAGAGCAGGCGCACTAGAAGTAGTATATCCAGATAGAAAACCTATACTTGACCCAGAACAATGGTGCATGACAATCGTGGCGATTACCGATAAAGCCCAACAAATAGACACCCTCCAGTCTCTGACTGGAAAAACAAGAAAACAGCTTATCGCAGATGGCGCAGGCTCAATCTAAGCTAACTGTGTCATCTTAATACCTGCTACAATACGCTTATGGCTCGATTACTCGCCAATAAGCACCACGATATAGATCCAGTCTGGCATGTCCAAGTGCTTGTTATTGCTGCGGTCATAATGCAATTTATTTTGCCGCAAACCTTCTCGGCAGAACCGAGACAGTTTATTGCTATACTTTCGTTCTTGCTTGTCATAGCATTATCTTTTACGACTCCAAAAGCTCCGGTATTTCAATCACTCGGGAGACGCATCAATGTTGTTGTTCTGGTTGCACTTCTTGGTATAGCAAATATTTACTCTTTGTATAGAGTTGCTAACCAGCTTCTTGCAGGCACTATCTCAAATGGCCGCGATCTCGTCTTAACGGCCCTCAACATTTTTCTGACAAACATTCTTGTATTCACGTTGTTGTACTGGGAGATGGATGGCGGAGGACCCGGAAAACGTAAGGTGGCTAAAAATCATGAACGTGATTTTCTATTTCCACAACATAATCTTGACGACAGTGAATCGAAAAAATGGATCCCTACATTTGTTGATTACTTCTATGTTTCATCTACGAATGCAACAGCATTCAGTCCAACAGATGCGATGCCCCTGAGTCGGCGTGCAAAAATGTTGATGCTCACTCAATCGCTCGTTTCATTAACAACAATAGCGCTGATCATCAGTAGAGCAGTTAACATTCTGCGTATCACGTAAGAATAGGACGGCAGTCATGGCACACCATCACGAAGAACACGACCAATCCATTCAAGCAATACCAACGAGTGACAGCTGGACTAAGTGGATACCGCTGGGCATAATTTTTTGCTACATTGCCGGACTTACAATCGTTGCAACTAGGATCGGCATCTCAACACCATACGCAGCACTTTCTTATCTCATGGGATTCTTTTTTGTTATCTTCTCGCTTTTTAAAATGATTGATCTTCCGGCTTTTGCAATGGGATATCAGGAGTATGACCTCATAGCAAAAAGGGTTAAAGCTTGGGGCTATGCATATCCATTCATCGAACTTGTTCTTGGTGTACTATATCTTCTTGTTATACATAGTCCTATATTGCATATAGTAACGATAGTTATGTCAGCAATTATTTGCTTGAGCGTCCTAATTAAGCTATCCAAGCATGAAAAATTTCAATGCCTATGTCTCGGCACTGTGCTAAAAGTACCACTCACTATTGTGAGCCTTATTGAATACGCGGCCATGGGAATAATGGCCGCTATTATGCTATTCGGTATTGTTAGTTAATCCTTAAATTGCATCAAGCAGGTCTAAGGCCTCATGAAGGTCTGATTCGGTTAGAGGGATATCGTCAGTTGGAGGAAATAGTTCAATAAGGAATTTATGTAGTGCAAGCTGCTGATCGCGCGGCAGTGCTCGTAGTTCATCAATAAGTTCCTGGCTTTGCTCGTCTGTAGATAGTTCGTAAAACCTATCGAGCATTTCGAGTAATTCAACGGATTGTGGATAGTGAGTCTCACTTGGCATGTCAGTTCGCTCTGTAGAAATATCGAGTAGGGCACTCATTACTACAAAACTCTCATCAATAGTAAAGGCATTCACACAATATTCAGTATCAATTGAGAAGGTGCCATACTCGGGACTGCTGATTTTTTCAGTTTTAATCACGAAGTAGTCGATAGAACCATCGCCAGCTGCTTCACTCGGAATAAAGCCGAGGGTTAGCGTATCTGCATCGTCCGTCTTTATGTTGTCATAGACGTGTATTGACTGATCAACCCCATCGAAGCCTTTTTCAATACCCATCTTATGGACACGCTGAATAAACTCTACGCATGTATCAAAAGAGGCTGGTTCAATTTCAGGTTTATGAGGAATAAATTCCATATGTATCATTTATACTACATTTTCACCTCTTAAACACAACCAAGATGACCCAATATACTTCATAGTATTTTGAAGTATAGTAAAATAAATGACATGGATACAGACACACCACCCCAAATACCAGATACAGAAGATATGACTGATGCTGAGTATGCACAACACGCTATTGGTCAAGCAAGAGAAGCGGACATTAAAGCGGCCAAAGAAAGGTTAGCTAATGCAGAGGCTGCATTACAAGCAATGCCACCACATGCTCCAGGAGATCAAGTCGAGCCAACAAATCCTCCACAACACCCTCAAGGCCCAGAACAAACACCTCCACCTGCTGCTCAATAGCCATAAAATAGTAATCCGCTCATGCTATACTGTCGGTAAATGGTAGCTCCAAAAAAACAAACCAAAACGAAAAAACATCCTGTAATTCTGAAATTAAAGCACGTTGTATTAGGCGCTATTCTCGCGCTTATCATTATACTTGCGTTGGCATTTACCGGAACTACGTTTGCGAAGATTTCTGAATGGCGACGACAGCAGGGACTACAGCCATTCTACGACACTTCTGTATTTTCAGAATACGGTCAGCCTGGTGAACTGCTACGCACCGAAAACCTTAATGTTGAGCTTGCAAATGGAAGTGCTCAGCGCATA
>CAJAXB010000075.1 GCA_903946795.1 uncultured Candidatus Saccharibacteria bacterium
CGTACATGCCCTACGTCGCCATGTCGCGTTAGATCGCTTCTGGCTTCGAGAGTTCGTTACATGGGTAGGGCCCCCGCAATATATACATACCATGTCTATATATTGTCATAACCCTGTAAATAATGCTAGTGTATAACCTATCAAAAGATGTGGGTAAATAGGGAAGTATTGTCAAAATATCAAAAAAGAGACTCGTAGGGTCGAGGCTAAGAAGTTTACGTATGTTTTATGATTCCTCTACGAAGTAGAAGATACACGAACACGTCGAATTCGATTGATTCGCTTTGAAGAAACGAGTTCTTCGTAAAAGAGCTGAAAGCTCTCAAGCGAACTTTGCTTGTTGGTACTCAAAACCAAAAACACCTCTGTTTAACTAGCTTATGTTAACACAAATAACTAAAAATTACAAGATCCAAAGGCACTAGAAGGACTACAGTGGGCGAGCTATATAATAAAAAAAGACCATTTCTAAATAAAATGATCTTATGCACTATGGTGGGCGATAGAGGATTCGAACCTCTCACCTCCTGAACGTCAATCAGGCGCTCTAGCCAAATGAGCTAATCACCCTAAGCTGGTAACATGGGTATCATAGCATAAACAGCAGGAGTAGGGTAGATAGGAGGTAATTTATTTATATCGTTAATGATATATATTTTAATTCGGTTATCCCCAAGATAAATGTATAAAAAACAATACTTATATACTAGCCATATAATACTAACCTTGTTATGATTATTGGAGTGAAGTTTTGAGTTATGTTTTTTTGAAAAGCGATTGAATGAAATGCGAGATCATTCAATCGTTTTTTATTTGCAGTAAGATATATGCCATCGCCACGGGGGTATGGTATAATAATTACAGGTGTTGAAACGGCCTAACCATCCGTAGAGCCTCGTCGGCAGGGCAGAAACGTACGAAAACGTGTTTGCAAGAGTAAATGTCTCAGGTGGAACCTCCTAAGTAGTTAGGACCCAAGACGCGGAATAAGTGTAGTATCTTTGCGAGAATACTAGACGCCGCGTTTTTTCTTTTCACGAATTAAGGAGTAAATATGACAAAAATAGATGACCATTTACATGCAATGCGACACAGTCTGGCGCATATCACTGCTACTGCGGTGCAGCATATCTGGCCAGATGCAAAATTTGGAGTAGGTCCAGTAGTCGAGAATGGCTTCTATTACGATATTGATCTTGGAGACAAGATGATTTCAGAAGACGACTTTGGTCGTATTGAGAAGGAGATGAAGAAGGTTATTGCTTCTAAAGTTCCGTTCGAAAAAACACTTTTACCTATTGATGAAGCGATTGTTTGGGCTCAACAAAATCAGCAACCTTATAAACTCGAGCTATTGAATGATTTAAGACGAGCAGGCACTACTGTCGCAAAAGACCTAGACCAAGACGAGCTTGGTACTATTACAGAAGGAGATGCTAAGGTTTCCGATGTATCTTTTTATACTAATGGCGATTTTACTGATCTTTGTCGTGGGCCTCATGTCGAAACA
>CAJAXB010000076.1 GCA_903946795.1 uncultured Candidatus Saccharibacteria bacterium
AAACAGACACAACGCCTTTGGTCTACGAACTGTGGTGGTCAAGGCACAAGTAATGCAAATAACACGATTCTTCGTGTACTTTTCGATCGGCAAATTACTAATCGTGAAAAATTCACGAACAATATTGCCCTCTAGCACAGCGTCTTATCTGGTATAGTATGGGCATGATAAAGGGTATCGTTTTTGATTGTTTTGGTGTCTTAACTGCCGATCTATGGCACGAGTTTTTGGCAAGCCTGCCACAAGGCACTGATATTCAGGCTATTGCTGATGTGCACCGTGCCTATGATGCAGGTACGATATCTAAACAAGAAGGGCATGATCAAATCATGCAACTGGCTGGTAAAGAATTTACTGAAATGGAAGATCTTGTCCAGCAGGATATCACAAAGAATACGAGCCTTTTGCGTTATATTGAAGAACTATCCAATAAGTATAAGATTGGACTACTCAGTAACGTCGGAACAAACTGGGTTCGAGATCAATTTTTAAGCGAAGAAGAACAGGGCCTCTTTGATGCAATGGTGCTCTCTTTTGAAGTGGGTCATAACAAACCTGATCAAATAATGTATACAACTGTTTGTGATCGTCTCGGACTACAGCCAAACGAAATCCTATACATTGATGACATGTCTCGCTATTGCATTGCCGCAGAAGAGATCGGAATGCAAGCTATTCAATATCGCACGTTTGAGCAGTGCAAAAAAGATATCGAACGAGCACTCAACGGTTAGATGATCTGGATAGAAATTTTCACCCCATGTTTAACGAGTTTCTGAAGCTCATACATGTGCATACGTAGACTTCCTGCAAGAGCAGCACTGCGTACGCCTACAACAATGCGATTTTTCTTAATCGCTACGGATGCTTCACTATTAAAACGGTGCATAATAAATGCTTTTATTGCAGCAATTTCTGGCGGTTCAGTATCATCTCTTCGTAATAAAATATCATGCAGGGATTCACTCATATTGTTTCAGTATAACTGAGAGACAACATAAAACGTGTAGTATAAAATACGCTGTAAATTATGTATTGGGAAGGAGGTCAACTCTCTGTCATACTATCTATATGCCAGAGTTACCAGAGGTTGAAACAGTACGCGCAGGTCTTGAACGACTCATTGTTGGTCGTGCTATACAAACCGTGGAATATGACACTCAAAAATCTTTTCCAAATAGCCCTGAAGATGTCACGGCATTTTTAATAGGAGCGCGTATAAAGAACATACAACGACGGGGTAAAGTACTCATTATTGACCTTACTACCAATTATTCATTAGTTATTCATTTGAAGATGACAGGGCAGCTTGTATTTGTTGATACGCATGCAAAACGTGCTGCAGAGAAACGCTTTGGTGCAGGTCATCCAAACGGCAGTCTGATAGGAGATTTACCCGATAGGTCCACAAGAGTGACATGTACTTTCAAGGATGGCGCAACGCTCTATTTCAATGATCAAAGAAAATTCGGCTGGATGCGCCTATTACCAACTATTGAGGTTCCTGAAATTGATTTTTTCAAGCGTCTTGGACCTGAGCCTCTACAAAACACTTTCACTCGTACATTATTTATTACTCAGCTTATGCGCCGCAAACACAGTCGTATCAAAGCTGTTCTTCTAGACCAGTCGATCATAGCCGGTATCGGCAATATTTATGCCGATGAGAGTTTGTGGGCGGCAAAGATTCATCCGGAAACTCGTGTCGATCGGATTTCACGTCCTAAGCTCAAGGCGCTGCATGAATCAATTGTTTCGATATTGAGACTGAGTATTCAAAAAGGTGGTTCCACAGACAGAAACTACGTGAATGCAGAGGGCAAAAAGGGAAGCTATATTCAATTTGCCAAGGTATTCCGTAAGGAAGGCCAGGCGTGTGAACGGTGTCACACTACAATTATAAAGATACGTTCTGCTGGTAGGGGTACGCATCTTTGTCCAAGATGTCAGAAAGTGGTCGCATGATATATACAATGACCGGACCAAATAGCTTTGCTCTACAGCAAGCATTGCAAAAACACATCGAAACGTTTGTTAATCTTCACGGTGATTTTGGATTAGAACGGCTCGATGCATCGCAGCTTACATCCGATGTGTTGCTTGAAAGTATGTTAGCAATGCCATTTCTTGCGGGCAAGAGGCTGTTGATAATATCGGATCCTGGGGGTAATAAGTTATTTACTGAAAAATTTCCGCTCATTCTTGAGAGTCTTTCTGATGACACAAATATTATTTTTGTACAACCTACGTTTGATAAACGTAGTAGTATCTATAAATTTCTGAAAAAGAATTCCGATTTTTTGGAGTTCGAAGAACTTAATGAGCCAGCCTTGTTTCGTTGGATCAGCGAGTATGTGGAAATGCACAATGGAACCATTAGCTCGGCTGATACCCGGTTTTTGGTTTCACGTATTGGAAGTTCTCAAAGAACACTACAGTCCGAGCTCGATAAATTATTAAGTTACCAAAGTGCGATTTCAAAAGAGGCAATTGAGCTTTTGACCGTGCCTACTGTACAGTCATCTATTTTTGATCTTATTGACTCCGCCTTTGCAGGAAGAACGACGCAGACCCTTGATATCTATAGGGAGCAGCGCATGCAGAAGATCGAACCTTTGTATATTGTTGCTATGATCACATGGCAACTGCATGTCATTGCAATCGTGAAAGCTGGGCAGGGGAAATCCGCTGATACGATTGCTCGATCCGCCAAGATTAATCCGTATACTGTTCGTAAGTCCAGTATGCTGGCTCAAAAGATGAGTATGACGCAAATAAAATCCCTTGTCTCTCGGACAAGGGATCTGGAGCGTCGGTTAAAGCGTGAATCGATTGATAGCGATGAAGCACTACTCGAATTATTGATGCACTTTAACTAATTTAAGACTTATTTTTTTGTAGTTGTTTTCTTAGCAACCGGCTTTTTAGCAGTTGGTTTTTTTACAGGAGCTTTCTTGACGGCTGTTTTCTTTGCTGGAGTAGCTTTGGCTTGCTTAGCTTTTGCTGCAAGTTGCTTCTTCTTACGAGCTGCTTTATTTTTGTGAATTACGCCTTTTTTGACTGCAATATCGAGGGCACTCTGTGCGCTATCTGCATTCTTTGCAGTAATATTGGCGTGAAACGCTTTGATCGCTGTACGTAGTGAGCGTTTAGTTTTACTATTACGAATCGCTGCTTTTGAAGCAACACGAACTCGTTTCTTAGCTGACTTGATGATTGGCATGTATATCCTTTTAGATTTGATTGTTTATCGCAAAAATTATAACAGATTAGAACCTGTTCTACAAGAGTAACAATAGAGACTTAATGCGTATCATGAAAATTTCTTGTAAAGCATGAGCGTATATGATACGCTCAGCGTAGAGTAATCTTAAAAATAAAAAGTTGAATTAAGCATGGATCCTGCATCACCACTCCAACCCTATATACCTCCGGCAACACCACCTCAGGTAGGTCAGCCTTTGCCAGCGGCAGCTAGTCAGCCTGCATCATCTACGCCTCTTGATCCTCTCGCAGTCCTTGCACCCCTTCCTCCGGAGCCCACTCCAGCCAGCTCAGTGATGCCACAACAGGCTCCAATGATGCCTCAGCAGTCATTCTCTTCGACAACTCCTGCGCCTTATGCGCCCCCAATGCCTCCTGTAAATAATCCAATTTCGGTACAAGAGCCCGCACCAATGCCAGCTGCTAATCCTAAAAATGACGTTATAGAGCAGCTCAAGAAGGCGAACAATGTCTTAGTGACAGTGAGCAATAACCCGTCAGTCGATCAGCTGTCTGCCGCTATTGGTTTAACATTGGCCCTTAATAAGCTTGATAAGCACGCGACTGCTGTGTATAGCGGTGAAACACCGTCAACGATTGAGTTTTTGCAACCTGAAAAAACTATTGAAAAAAATACAGATAGTTTACGCGATTTCATCATTGCACTCGACAAAGCAAAAGCCGACAAACTTCGCTATAAGGTTGAAGATAAGTTTGTAAAAATATTTATTACGCCGTACCACACAAGCCTGAGCGAGTCAGATCTCGAGTTTAGCCAAGGTGATTTTAATGTTGATGTCGTTATTGCCATAGGAGTGCATCAAAGAGAAGAACTTGATCAAACAATTATTGCTCATGGAAGAATATTGCATGACGCAGTCACAGTAAGTGTTAATAATAAGCAGACCGCAGAGCTCGGTGCGGTAAATTGGTATGATGCATCTGCAAGCAGTCTCTGTGAAATGATCGTTGGTCTTTTGGAGCCGATTCAAGGAGATAAAG
>CAJAXB010000077.1 GCA_903946795.1 uncultured Candidatus Saccharibacteria bacterium
GCAAGCACGATCAAAACTTCGATGATCGTGAATCCCTTATTATCTTTTTTAATTTTATTTAGCATTCTTAATGCCCCCTTAAGATCTTTAAATTACTTATGCTTTTAATGATACATTGAAATAAGCTAAATGCAACACATTATTGCGTGAAATCTTTACCTGCCAAGCCATATATTGGTAATAGCACTGCTGCAACGATAATAAAAGCAAATATACCAAGAATAACCATAAGGACAGGCTCAATAATACTTGAAACATTTCGGATCTGCTCATCGACTTCCTTTTCGTAATAATCAGCAATCTTCTCGAGCATTTGTTCTAGTGCACCCGATTGCTCACCGATCTGAATCATATTTGGAACTAATTGCAGGAAGTTAGGGTCATTACTAATTGACTCAGACAATGCTTTTCCACCTTTTACCTTTTCTGCAGCCTTCTTCAGTGATTCTTCAATATGTACGTTAGATATTGCATCCCCGGTTATCTCAAGCATTTGCAATAACGGCACCCCGCTACTTACGAGAGTTGCGCCAGTACGAGCAAAACGTGCCATGTAGAGCTTCATAAATAATGGACCCACGGGCCAAATTTTCATTTTTAAGCCATCAATAAAGCTTCTTCCTGACGTTGTTTTAATCCAGCGAGTAACAACAACAACTGCAATAATTATGACCAAAAAGGCAATGTACCAAAAGCGTGTGATCGCCTTTGAAAGTCCAAGTAGTAATTTCGTTATTAATGGTAAAGATGCACCCGGAAGATCCTGGTACAAAATTTCAACTTGCGGCAAGACTTTTACAACCATAAATCCAATTACCGCAAACATAACAACTAAAACAACTGCAGGATAGATTAAAGCACCTCGTACTTTACTTAAGATTTCAGCATCTTTTTCTTGTTGATTTGCAAGTCTTTCTAGCGCTTTATCCAGCGTACCAGAGGCTTCGCCTGCAGCCACCATACTAATAAAAACTTTGTTAAAAGCATTTGGATGCTTTTCCAGGGCAGCTGCGAGGGCTGCACCACCCTCCACGTCTGAAATAACTTGCGTAATAATAATACGTAATGGTTTATTTTCAGTTTGTTCAGCAACATTTCGTAAGCTTTGCACGAGAGGCAAACCAGCATTTATGAGAGTTGATAACTGTCTTGAGAAAAGTACTTTATCGCTTGTCTTTATCCTATTAAAGTACTTTTTCAGCCCTAGAGAAGATGCAGTCTTTGGCTTTATATCAAGCGGTGAAAGTCCCTGATTTTTTATAAGTTGAGCGGCACTTTGAACATTCTCAGCTTCGACTTCAGCTTTTACTTTTTCGCCCGTAGAGGCATTTCTAGCTGTATACTCAAAAAGTATCATATTCCCTTTTAACCTCTCATCAGCCTATCCAATTCATCTGGGTCAACGGCAAACGTACGTGCTTCATCATAAGTAATTGTGCCGTTATGAATCAGATTAACGAGGGTCTTGTCCATTGACTGCATACCAAATTCAGCCCCTGTCTGGATGACTGCTTCCAACTGGTGACTTTTGCCCTCGCGAATAATATTACGTACTGCAGGTGTTGCAATAAGAATTTCTGCAGCAGCAATACGACCACCGCCAATAGAAGGAACAAGTCTTTGTGAACAGATTGCCATAAGGATATTTGCAAGCTGTGAGCGAATTTGAGGCTGCTGGTGAGGAGGAAACACGTCCACCATACGATCAATACTTTGAGATGCTGAGTTTGTGTGTAGAGTAGCGAATACAAGGTGTCCTGTTTCTGCAATAGTAATTGCAGCACTAATGGTCTCAAGGTCACGCATTTCTCCGATCAATACAACATCAGGATCTTGACGCAGACTTGAACGTAGGGCTGCAGAAAATGAATAGGTATCGTAATGCACTTCTCGTTGTACAACGACTGACTTTATTGATTTGTGAGTATATTCAATTGGATCCTCAATAGTAACGATGTGAGTAGCCCGCTCATGATTAATTTTATTAATTAATGCCGCTAGTGAAGTGGATTTACCAGATCCCGTAGGACCAGTCACTAAAACTAAACCTCTTGGATAATCTGCAAATTTATTAACTATAGGAGGCAAACCTAATTGCTCAACAGTGAGAATTTCGGTTGGGATAAGACGCAATGCGGCGGCTAGGTTACCTCTTTCGTGGAAGGCATTAACACGAAAACGTCCGAGATCACCAAAAGCGAAAGAAAAATCAAATTCTTTATCTTTTAATAATATTTGTTTCTGGTCTTCTTCTAGAATTGCAAAAATAAGTGTTTCTATCGTCTCTTCGGTAAGTGGTTGAGCGCCAGTTACAGGAATCAAAGCGCCATCAACACGAAGCATTGGCGGTAAACTTACTTGGAGATGAAGATCAGAAGCTTTCTTCTTGATTACTTCTTCTAGTAATAATTCTATTCGTGGTTGCATCTATTTCCCTACCCTTTACTGTTCTTATGCGCTGTCGGTTGCAGCAACCCTATTTACTTCAGATAGAGTTGTTTGCCCCGTTAAGGCTTTGAGGTATCCATCTTCCTTCATGGTTATCATTCCCTCTGCGCGTGCTGCTTTTTGAATTTCAGCACTCGTAGAACGCTTGAGAATGAGGTCTTGGATTGCTTCACTGATTTCAAAAACCTCGTAAAGTCCCATACGCCCCTTATAACCACCCGGCGTTTCTGGAGCATCATTGCCCTTAAATAAAGTATAAGCGTTTTGACCCTTTAGTGGCAAGTTATCATATCCAATATCTTCTGCAACTTTAGCTCGCTCAGCGGCCGTACCTGGTAATAAATGTCCAAGAGTCGCTTGAATAGCTGCCGTTTCAGCTTTATCTGACTGTACTGCAGTTCTATCGTCAGCCGTGCGACGCACTAGACGCTGCCCAATCACAGTATGCACAGTGCTTGCTATCAAAAAGGGCTCAATTCCCATATCAAGGAGACGAGGAAGAATACCAGCAGCTGAGTTTGTATGCAGAGTGCTGAAGACTAAGTGTCCTGTTAATGCGGCCTGCACTGCCAATTGAGCAGTTTCTTTATCACGAATTTCTCCAACCATTACAATATCGGGGTCCTGACGAAGGATAGAACGTAGTCCAGTCGCGAATGTAAGTCCCACATCTGCATTAACCTGTATTTGATTAATGCCTTGCATCTTATATTCAACTGGGTCTTCCAGGGTAACAATATTGACAGTATCGTCTTTTATCTCTTGTAAAAGCGCATATAATGACGTTGACTTACCAGATCCTGTAGGACCACTAGTAAGAATCATTCCATTAGGCTGCTTCAACGCCTTTTTAATAGTGCGAAGTGCCCTTCCGTGATATCCCATATCTGCCAAATTGAGACTTGTACCACTTTTATCAAGCAAACGAATCACCACTTGCTCTCCCCAAACTACGGGACTAATAGCAATACGAAGGTCGATTGCTCGCTTATCAACCATAATTGCAAATCCGCCATCTTGCGGGATCCGATGTTCATCAATCTTAAGATTAGATAAAATCTTAATGCGAGATACCAGCGGTGCCTCGGTGCTCTTTGGAAGTTTCATAATTTCACGTAATATTCCATCAATACGTGCACGGATCTTTAGTTCTTTTTCAAGTGGCTCAATATGAATATCGCTCGCCCTATTCTTTGCAGCATATTCCATGATAGTTGAGAGTGCCTTACTAATTGGTGAGTCTTGAACTATAGTCTGTATTGATTCTTTGGAGGCAACATCTGTTGCTTCCTTATCCTCTTTTTTTGCTGCATCAGTAACCGCCTTAAGATCACCCATCATACTATTATCAAGGCGCTCCGCATATTGCTTCAGAACCTGCCTAATACCAGTCTCACTCGCAGTGTAAACCTTAACCGGTCTACCGATCTTATTTGCTAAGAAGTCCGCTGCCTGAACATTGTCGGCATCAAGCATTGCTACGACTAATCTATGTTGCATCTCGCCTAGGGGCACGGCCATATAGCGCTCAGCTACTTCTCTCGGAAGCAATGCAAGTACATCGCCATCAATGCGTGCACTACTAAGATTAACGTAAGGCACATTTGATACTTTTGCAGTGGTCCGTGTTAGATCTTCATCTGTGATAAGTTTCTCTGCGACAAGAAGACCAAGAATAGGTGTTCCCTCTTTATCAGAACGCTCGTGAAGCTCAGTTAATTTCTCTGGTGTAATGAGCTTTTGTTCAACAAGACTATCTTCAACCTGCTGCTGAGCGGTAGCTGAAAGTACACTCATGATACACGCCTTTCAGGTAGGCTAATTTGTCCCATTAAAAGGCTTAGTGTTTGTATTGTCGCCAATCTGAATTTGTTTTGTTGGATTAATAGAGTTCTTGTTAAAGAATTTATCATTAGGAGCTGGGGTTGGAAAATCATCAGTAATTAAAGATACTACTTCAGCTTTTTGATTCTTATTTTTCGGAGGTGTTATGAGTATTCCTGACAAAATGACAGAAAATACTGCACTGACAATACCGACAACTGCAAAGAGGGCTAAGTCTTTTTGTTTCATATTATTTTACAGTCTCCAATTTAATATCTAGTGTCTTCTCGGGCTGATAATACGTTTTACCGTCTATTACAAGTGTAATGTTATCGGGACTACCTTTAATATTTAGCTTATCAAAACTAAATGGACGTATTGAGCGTTCAAATACGGTTATAAGATCTTGGACTGAAGAATACGATCCTTGAACATCAATTTGGAAAGGTATCGGTACCGGCTTAGGAGTGCCACTTTCTTTTGCTTTAGATTGTGCTACTTCGTCATCAATACCCTTAATACTATCAACTTTAAAATTTCGTTCTGTTAATAATTTTTCAAGGCTTGTTGTAAGGGCTGGAAAGTCATACTTGCTTGGAAGCGCATCGAGGATAATACGTGCATTATCGCCGTCCTTCTCCCCTGTACCATTCGGGTTACCGTCAATAATATTTGTAGGCGCACTAACGAAAGTTTTATACGCGTCAACAAGTCCTGGGACTGCTTGCTGGTTTTGTTCAAGTACCCGCAATGCTTCCTTCTTCTTGCCAATTACTTTAGCTTGATACGAACGTTGCAACCACAAGGCTCGACAAGACACTAGAGAAAACACCGTCAAAAAAACTGCAGCGGCAACCAAAGTAATCGTATTTGTTTGTGCTTTACTAATTTGTAAGCGTTTAGATGATATTCGTTTATCAGCCATAATTCGTACCTACTGTTGCTTCGTTTCTGGCAAAGCCTTAAATAATTCTGTTGGTTTTTCAGTCTCAGATCTTGTTGAGATAATCTTTGGAACAGTTAGTACGACGTTACTATCACTTGAGAAGATTACTGGGTCATACGCCAAGGAGATTGTATACGTAGCTTCCTTTTCGTTGCGAGTGAAGTTTGAAAGCACCACAGAACTAAATGGTTTTTGAGTGCTTGCTGGAGGCGTAGAGCCATCATCTGGGACAACCGAATACGTAGTAAATTTCAATGTATCAACAAACTTGTTCACTGACTGTAATGAATCCGCCGTTCCAGTGATGCGCATAGTATTTTCATCAAAATCAACTTCGAGATCACCTATACTGATATTCGCTGGCGTTACTGCGGATAAGTACTTGAATAATCGACTTGCTACTGGCTTCTGCTCTTGTAAGGCCGGAAGGCTTTTGAGCTGATTTTGGACTGTTAGAACCTTATTGAGATCAGTAGTACTCTTTAATTGGTCTGATGCACTCTTGATGTCTTTGTTTATATCACTCAGATTTTTTTTCTGAAAAACATTCACGGACATAAAGAGAATGGTAAATATAAACACAGAGGCTGCAGTAATCAGAATCCCTGCTGTGACCGCAGTTTTGCGATTTTGCTCAGCCTTGAGAAACTGCTGCTTTACATCTGGTAGCATATTAAACTGAATCATACATCTCTCTCCGCGAGTCCTGCAGCGACACCAAAGTGATTTGATGCTGCAAGAAGCTCATTTTGCCTATCCGCTGGGAATGATACATTCCGCCATGCATTACCTATTTCAACATTCAAGCCAAACTTATTTGCAATATATAACGGGAATTCAGGAAGTGCTGATGCTCCTCCTGTCATAATTATTCTATCTATTTGAGATCCAGGATAGCGAGTCTGGAAGAACTTAATAGACTTGTCTATTTCTGTCGCCAGAATATCAATTGTGCCAATGATGGCATTGTATATTTGTCCCTCTAGCTTTTCTTTATTAAGGCCAAACTTATTTACGAACTGCTCAGCTTGTTGCTGCGTAATGCCGAGTGTTTGTACAGCTGATCGAATAATTGCCTCACTGCCTGTGGGTATTGCACGTGCGAGTCGTGGTGCACCATTCATACTGACAACAATATCGGTCGCTTTATTGCCAATATCAACGACCATTTGCGGAGAAACAGTTCCGCTAGGAATTACTGCTCGCGTAAGCGCCATATGTTCAGGTTCGAAAGCAATCACATTCAGACCAATGGATTCCAGCATTTCGAGGCGAGCTTCTATGAATGCGTTGCTCACGCTCGACAGAAGTACTTCTACCTTGTTCTTTTCCTTAGGAGAATCACCAAGAACTGCCCAATCTATTTTTGAGTCAGCTACAGGAGTTGGAATGAGCGAGTCTGCCTGATACTGAATCGTTTTTGCTATTTCGCTGTCACTGAGCTTTTCAATGTCTACGACTGTCGTAAATACTCGTTGCGAAGGAAGACCTACTGCGACGTTTTTTGTTGTTACACCAGACTGTTCTACAAGGCCTTTAATTAATTGTGCTAGCTTTTGCCGGTCTGCATCTGATTCACTCATTGATATTGTGCTATCAAGAGGCACGAAAGCATATTTAACTAATGACTTGGACTTACCGGCACCGTGTAATTCAACGAGGCGAATCGCCGAAGTACCGATGTCTAGTCCAAAAAATTCTGTTACCCCACTCAATACACTCATATGCGTTGAATTATACCATAAGCACTTTTAAAAAAACTAGAGTATGGGTGGTAAAGTTGTAATGAATTGATATGTCGGTCCCCCACCCCCACCACTGCTTGTAGTGTCTGGGCCAGTGAAGTACATTTCAGGACCCATAATGAATCGTTCGGCGGCTTTGCTGTTTGCGAAATTTTCAGCTTGTGTACCGTTGCGTAGTGAGTTAGTTGACCTGAGGAA
>CAJAXB010000078.1 GCA_903946795.1 uncultured Candidatus Saccharibacteria bacterium
CCTGGCTCTAGCATATAGTCGTGCCAGGTCACTGAGTCATTATAGACTCTATACACTGGTTGAGCATTATCTAATGCTGATACGGGTGCTCTAAAAGCAGTGCCGAAATAAAGAGGCCAGGTTCCTGGATCTCGCTTGTTAAGGTCTTGTGCCTCAGGTCCGTTACTAAGTACGTTGTCAGTATTTCCCTGGACCTGGTCTATATCACATATATTGACCCCTTTCTCAGGCTGACAATTATTTGGAGACGCCCCACTAATGAATACTTTCCATGCACCAAATGCCGCAATTATGACAATTAGTAATATAGAAACATTTCGTTTACTACTCAGAAACGATACTATTTTATTTTGTTGTTTTTTATTTTTAGGCGATACAGCCATATGATAATCCTTAAGGTTATATATAAATTGCATTATAACGAAGCTTTTTTATAATGCAAATTTTTGTAACCTGTATATTGCTTAACGTTTTGTTATGTACTATTTCTTGATACGATTTACGTACTTAAGAGAAATACGTTGCAATGAAAGAACTCGAACCGACACAGACTCGTTATACTGGCCAATCTATTGAGAATCATATTTCATACTTAAACCCTGATCTTAATCTTGATTCTTTCTTGCAAGATACCATTGGCCTAAGTGTAAAAGATAGCAATACCATTGCTGAATCAGTTCGAAGTGCACCAGTTGTTATTGCACAAAGTGATGCAATGGCACTAAATTTTTCAAATGTACCAGCACATGACGAGTCGATACCGCGGGTCATCGATCATGTCATGCCAAGTCCTGACAAAATCGTTATTCGCAGTGGTTTAGTACGTATTTTTCAAAAGACTCTTGAGCAACACGAACCCGGTATTGTCCAATTAAGCGCTGAGCAAGTACGTGAAGCTGGGGCTAACACGGCTGTAATTTATCAGCTTGGAGATTTTGTCTGTCGCAGGGTGTTTGATCTTATTAGTGATACTGTTGAAGGTACTGCATTGCCAGTACCACCAAGTATTTCAGAAGCGAAAGGTCTTTTTACTGCGGTGCTTGACGACCTACAAGCTAGAGACCCTGAAGATACAATTGGTGAATATGATCCTTCTCCCCAAGCAATACAAAACTACTATAAGACCACAAGGCCTGAGCGATTTAGTGCATATGGAGGTTGGTTGCTCGTGCACCTCACCGATCAACGTATTAACGCCGATGCATTTATTCATGAATTAAAGAGTTATCACTTTAATCTCATGACACAAGGCAATGTATTGCAACCGCAAGATATTGGTCCATTGTATCCTCTTGAACCGCAACAATTTTCTATTCTATGTTCATTCGTGCGTGGTACGGATAAGGTCACTCCAATAGATTGCTTTAAATAGTCTACATTGTCCTGGTATTTCAAAGCATAAGCATCTAAAATAGGTGGATATGGATGTTACAAGCCGCGCCCCTGATGTGCCTATTACTGAATTTAAGCGAACTAAAATTATTGTAACTGTTGGTCCACCAACAAACAGTTACGAAGCGATTCTAGCTATGATGAAGGCTGGCGCTAACGGTTTTCGTCTAAACTGCAGTCATGGCACCAATGATGAGCGAGTGCAGCAAATAAAATGGATTCGTGAAGCAAGTAAGACATTGAAAAAGCCTGTTGCGATCATGATGGATCTGCAGGGCCCAAAGATTCGACTCGGTGATTTTGACGGTATCTTTAACGTACGCATAGGGCAAAACCTTTGTTTTAAATACGCGAGTGGCGATATTGAGGCTGGTGTTATTCCAACACAGTATGACCTTGCCAAAAAAGTAAAGCGTGGTGAACGGCTATATCTTGCAGATGGACGAATTCGAACGACAATAACCAGCGTCCGTGATGGCATCGTATACGCACGTGCAGAAAACGATGGAGTACTTGTAAAACGAAAAGGCATTAATCTTCCTGATACTGATTTCGCAGGAGATATATTCACTAAAAAAGATAGAGAAGATCTCGTCTTTGGTTCAACGCATGATGTAGACTACTTCGCACTGAGTTTCATTCAGCACGCCAGTGATGTAGAAAAAGTACGAAAACTTCTTCGTAATTTTCGCAGCAATGCAAAGATAATCGCTAAAATAGAAACTGAAGCTGCAACCCGTGATCTCGATGCAATTGTGCAAGCCGCGGATATGGTCATGGTTGCCCGTGGAGATCTTGCAATAGAAACATTACCTGAATCTGTCCCTGTTATTCAACGCCAAGTCATTGGACTTGGAATTAAGTATGCAACACCAACGATTGTAGCAACACAAATGCTTGCGAGTATGACTGAAATGCCTGAACCAACTCGCGCTGAAGTTTCTGATATTGCGACTGCAGTCATTTTGGGTGCTGATTGTGTTATGTTGAGCGATGAAACTGCCAACGGCAAATACCCAATACAATCAGTAGAAATCATGAAGCGCGTCATTATGTATGTACAGGACCATAACCCTATTCATGTTAGCTTTGACGATGTTAATAAAACGAGTACTCCTCTGCAGGCGATTCCGAAAGCTGTTCTAAGCCTTGCAAACAGTATTAATGCTTCAGCTATTGTCGTCGAAACATTAAGCGGCGAAACGGCATTACACATTGTCTCCCATCGTCCAACTACTCCCGTTATTGTCGTAACATCCAATAAAGATTCTGCACAGCAACTTGCGATCGTATACGGTGTTAAGGTATATAATCGCCCAGTTGATAAATTGGCTGCAACAAAACTTACTAACTGGATGCTGACTAACAAAGTTCTAAAAAAAGGCGATATGGTTGTTACTGTATCCGGTAAATATCCTGGCCGTGTTGGAACAACGGACACTATCAAAATTAGGGAATTATAGATGTTTACAAAAAAAACTGTCCGCGATATAGATCTGCATGGCAAAACTGTACTCTTACGCGCAGACTATAACGTACCGGTAGATACAAACGGAAAGATTAGCGACGGCTATCGGATTAATCAGTCCCTTCAGACTCTTAAGTATTTGCAGTCCCAAAAGTGCAAGATTGTTATATGTTCTCACTTAGGACGACCAAAAAGTCCTACTGATCCAGCATGTAGTTTGCGTCCAGTCGCTAAAAAACTTACATCGCTCCTAAAAACTCCTGTGACGTTTGTTGAGGATTGTGTTGGCGCGAAAGCTGAGACGGCGGTTAAGAATATGAAGCAGGGGGA
>CAJAXB010000079.1 GCA_903946795.1 uncultured Candidatus Saccharibacteria bacterium
TATCTCGCTCTCGAAATTGTTCAGGAAGCTCGACGAAAAGAGAGTAAGGGAAGCTTTGTCTCCACGTCGGAGGACCTGCGCTTGCCCGCACAACTTTATACTTTGAGGAAAAAGGCGGGTACGGATCCTGCGATCCTAAACAAGATTTCCCAGCTTTTGAGTGACGGAAAGTGTGCGGAAGCACGTCAGGCCATGGAAGCGATTCAGCGCCCCGAAGCCAAACCATCGGCTTGAAGTTTTCATGTTAAAGTCCTCGTCCTCGCATTTTCGAAGATGCTGATGAATAGGTAGCGCTGATTTTTTATGAATTTGGATGGCAATTTCTAAGATAGGAGAAAAGGTGTGACTTGGTTCAAGATAAAATCAGAAGTAAACTTTGCTTAAATAGTAGTGCGCAAAGGTGCTAGAAATACAATGAATACACCTTCTAGAGCTTTTGGTATTAATCAAAACTCTCAAGGCAATAATTTATAAATACCTGTCAATCAGATAAATATACTTTGGCATATATTACGGTTCAATAAAATAACAAAGAAACTATTGACAATTCAAGCAAAGTGTATAGAATGTACCTATGAGAAAAAAAATTAATATTCGTAGCAGTAGAAGTTTTTTTATGTTGATTGCTTTTGCCTTCCTAAGCGTCGGTAGTGATTGGTCTACTGCCGGCACCGTTCTTCTGGACATAGGTCGTAGTAACGTCGACGGAGGTTGGTACGGCGGAGCATCTCCCGCCAGTCCTGACGCTAACGGGAACTATTGGAACACACTGGATATTGGCAAGTACGCAGGATCCATGGTTGATAAAACTGGAGCCGCCACATCGATCGGCGCGGGTTTTATTAATATTAATAGTCCAATCTTCACCACGTGGAATGGCCCTGCTGGAGCAGGCACACTTGCTGATGTTACCATCAATTCAGCAGCGCTTGGAGATCTGGGACTCAAGGAGGCAGCTTTTGATTATGTCCATGGAACCAATATCCGCATATCAATTAATGGCCTAACGGCGGGGCAATCCTACGATTTTTCCTTTTTTAGTTCCCGGAGGTGGGAGGGAGATGCGAGCACGACATTTACTATTTATGGATCAAATACATTTGACTCTGGCTCTTTGCTGAAAAGTGGAACTTTGGCCAATCGTAGCTCGACTCAGGGTTGGGTTCATAACGCAGACACCCTTCTCACTCTGAACAATCTGGCTCCCACGAGCACGTCGCTTTATATCGACATTGCAGGTGCTTCGGGAGGTGCAGGCGCTCTCAATGCGATGAGTATTACGAGTGTGCCTGAACCGAATTCCGCTACGCTTTTATTAGCTGGTCTAGCTGGGGTTCATTTCGCAAGACGTTTGCGCTGTAAGCGTAACTAGGCAGTCACAAGTGGAGTACTAGATAATATTAGTAAAGTGACTATTTTTCTTGGTTCGATAAGTTCCCATTTTAAGCGAACTTATCGCAACAGTGAGTTGTTCTGTGGGAATAAGCGGATCTCAAGTCTGTAATGTAAATATGGGAGATTCTGCTCGCTATCTTGGACCAATTATAATTACTCCACCTTCTTGAAAGCTTTCATTAGGGAAAGCCCATTGGAGCTCTCCAATGATGTGACCGGCTGGTGAGTTTTATTTTGTTGAGGTCTTTCTTGAGACCAAAGACCTGCAGGAAAGTAAATCGTTGTTGTGAAGAGTTCATTTGAATTTATAAATCCAGAGTCGCGTCCGTTTTCTTTGATTCAATATTCATAAGGGCCTTTTGTGTGGACTCATTTGAATGGTTGTCACGTATAGACCGATGTCTGAATCAAATATATAACATGCACGGGCTTGTCATCTATTTGGTCAAATTAACCTTTTTGAGCTGGTAGTTCGAAGTTGGTAGGGGGCCTTTGCTGGTGAAGACAAGTTTAAGTATTTCAAGCAGCTGGCAATCAGTGGTGATGCAATCGACGAGTGCTGATTTCGCGTTGGGGGAGTTTTAGGGGATGGAAACTTCCATCTTAAGAAACGAAGTTTGATTGCTTCCAAGGATTCGGACGGTAACTGTTTCTGTGCCATCTCCGTTGTTGATTGGGATGCCGACCTGTTGAATTACACTCGAGCCGCTTTGCCAGTTAGCACTGCTGAGGGAGGGGGAGGCTTTTAGGGTGTAGGTGATTCCGTCCACCGTATAACCAGATTCGGTGGTGCCTGTGCCATTCCCGCTTCTGCGACGGAAGGAGAAGGTGGGACCATTGGTGGAGGCGGAGTTGGTGGCGACCTGGATTCCCATGCCGATCTGGCTTCCGGAGGAACTCGTGGGCAAGGTTCCCTGGGAAAATTCCAGCAGGTTAACCCATCCATCCCCATCCGGATCGGAAAGCGGCTGGGCAAGAGTGCCGGGGGTCGCTGGGAAAATAGGTGGTTTGCCATGTCTCCAGGGCGGTCAGGGCGGCGGGGTAGGAAAGCTCCAAGGCGTTCAGGTAGGCGAATTGGCCCCCCAGAACCCGATAGTTGACGGACAAGGCCCCGTTGGTGTCAGGCACCAGGTTGGTCAGGACGGCGACCA
>CAJAXB010000080.1 GCA_903946795.1 uncultured Candidatus Saccharibacteria bacterium
AAAGTAGTCTACCTGATAGGATAAGACAATTATGGAATACGATCCGTTCATGTTTGAGGACTCAGGCCTACGGCGCATTGATTTAACGCCCGTAGAAGACATGGCATATTCTCTCAGTGAAGTTGCTCGCTACCTTAATGAGGATGAGTTCGATGTCTATGGCGAACTCTACGATGAACTACAATATATCGCTGAAGAAAAATTAGCTAAAAAAGTATGCGGCATACATGCATCGTACTGTATTGGATGCGATTCAACAGACTTACGAGTCGGTGACCCGGTAGATAGTCACGGTTCAAGTTTTATAGGCTTGTTTGCAAAGGTAACAACAATATACGCTCCAAATGAAGCATTTCTGTTGCCCGATATTAATACACAAGAGTCTCCTGTACTTTCTGCATTATTCTATCCTATGGAACCAGATGAATTACCGTACGATACGGGTGACCGATATAGTGGTTTTGTATCCTCAGTCTACCCTTATGTAGCTGTTCCACTCATCGGAGTTCCGTTGATTGTTGAACATTTACCCTAAAAAGCTACCTCACTCGAAAGCGCGATCATGCTATTATAGGTACCTATAGAAAGGGTACATAGACATGATAATTTATCACACAGATGGAAGTTGTAGCCCAAATCCTGGCCCTGGCGGATTTGCAGTTATTAAGAATATGCAGCCGCACATACTTGGAAGTGAAGCAGATTCAACTAATATTCGTATGGAAGGCATGGCCATCATAGCTGCCCTTAAGGACGCAAAAGACACGCCGTGTGAAATACATACTGATAGTGAATTTTGGGTGAAAGTAATTACCGAATGGTCTATTGCTTGGGAAAAAAATGGCTGGAAGAAAAAAAATGGTGAAATAAAAAATATCGATATTGTAAAAGAAGTTTGTCCTTTATATCGAGCGAGCAAGGCGAAACTCGTCTGGGTACGGGGTCACGATAATAATCCAGGGAACGAGCTCGCAGATGTGTGGGCTAATGACGCACGAATCACCAAAGCAAAAGCAAATATATAAAAAATTTTACAGCATGCAAGGAGCCCTAAGTAGGCTAGAATAATGTGTATGCCAAAAAACTAACAGAACAAAAGAGGGACTATATGGACGAAGATACCGTTAAGGATATTGCTGATAAGCCTAAAGATACAGAACGATCAGACATTTTTTTGTGGGCAAATAATCTCGTGCCCATTAAAGAGGAATTAGAAATAGATTTATTTCTATTCAATAAAAACTTTGTTGTATACCGTACAAAAGTTAGTAAAGAACTTGTAAAGTCATACCAGCCTTTACTTATTGACGGTCTTTTAGAAACTGTTTTGCAGGGGGCTGCAGAAGGTATGACTGTTCGGGATTTCGAGGATGGTGAAGCTGAAGAAAATGTACTACAACGCACACAATTAAAAAATGTCCAAAAAGCACAAGAGCTTCTCAATTGGGTAAAGACCCAAGAAAGTGTCATTGAAACCTTTGTTGAAGAAGACCACGACCTTAAACGCGTTAAAGGTATACTAGCTCGCTGCACGCACAAGGACATGCCATGGCCTTTTTACGTGATCAAGCTGCTTCCTGGAAGTATGGTTATGAAAGGGCAAACATCTTGGATGCTTCGCAATGGTAAGTTTGTACCTTTTGATGCTGAAGGAAGTCTGCGCTTTCCAGGAGACAATCAGTTACTTGTACTCGACCAAGATATCTATGCATTTAGTCAGACGCGTCTTGAACAACTCTTTGGCTATAATGCTAAGAAATACAGCATTGCACTCCGCAAAATTAAAGAAATCCAAGCGCAATTCACATTTCACTTTGACGTTGGTCTCAGCTGGGAGAATCTTATTCAAGGACAGAAAAGCCTAGTAAATAAATTACAAAAGATTGATCCTATGGGAGTTGAGCAGGGCAACTTAATGGACCATGCTGAAGAGCTGGGCGTCAACCTGATGACCGATAATGACGGCGCTATTATTATTATGGATGTCAAAGATCTTACCAAGTTTGTTAATCTGCTCAATGACGATTATGTCGAATCTCCGTTAACAGGCAAGCGGTATGAAATTAAGAATAAAAAGCCACTTCGTGTCACTGAAAATACTGAAGAAGAAATGGTATGATACTTTTAGATGGCAACAAAAAAAGGTAACTACGCATTTATTGATAACCAGAATTTGAACCTTGGCGTACAGAAGCTTGGTTGGAAGATGGACTGGAAGCGATTTCGGCAATACCTGGCCGACACCTATGGTGTGACGAAGGCATATATGTTTATTGGTCACATGCCTGAGCATGAAGACATGTATCTCAAAATGCATGAATTAGGGTATCTTGTTGTTCTGAAGCCAACATTCGACATGACGCGTATGCCAAAACCTGAGCTACCCCGCGAAGAAAAGCCTGATGAAAAAGCTGAAGAAAAAAAAGTTGTAAAAGGCAATGTAGACGCGGAGCTTGTCCTATGGGCTGTGAAAGAAATGAAAAACTACGATAAGGCTCTTGTTGTGAGCGGGGACGGTGACTTCTATTGCCTTGTTGAGTATTTGGCTAAGGAAAAGAAATTACTGCATCTGCTTGCACCAAATGGTCAATACTCGAATCTCTATAATTCATATGAAGAATATATAGAACGCATCGACAAGCAGCGTAAAATACTAGCGTACAAGCATTTTATAAAAAAGAAGAAAAAGTCGGCAAGTAGCTAACCTAATCAAAACGTGTCAAGCGGAATAAAGTCGCGTATACTAGGTATTAATGGCTAAAAACATATTTCCAAAAGGGTTTTTCTGGGGCGCAAGTACTGCAAGTCACCAAGTAGAAGGTGGCACGGTCAACCAATGGAGCGAATGGGAACTTTCCCATGCACAAGAACTGGCAAAGACTGCACATGATCGCATTGCCTATACAATTCCTGATTGGCCAGACATTCGTAAGACGGCAGAAAAGCCTGAGAACTATGTATCGGGCAGGGGCGTTGACCACTACAATAGGTATAAAGAAGATTTCGATATAGCCAAAAAACTACACCTTAATGCTTTTCGCTTCGGTATCGAGTGGTCACGGTTTGAGCCGAGTGAAGGTGAATGGAATCTAGAAGAAATTGAGCATTACCGTGAGTACATAGTGCAACTAAAAAAGAGGGGCCTCGAACCGTTTTTGAACCTATGGCACTGGACTATGCCTACATGGTTTGCAGAAAAAGGTGGGTTTGAAAAAAGAAGCAATTTGAAGTATTGGCGCCGCTTTGTAGAAAAAATAGCTAATGAGTATGGCCACGATCTCATGTATGCCATTACGATGAATGAACCTAACGTCTACGCTACTTTTAGTTATTACACTGGTGAGTGGGTCCCACAAAAGCGTAGCTTACGGTTAGCTGCCAAAGTATATTTCAATCTCATTAGAGCACATAAACAAGCCTACAAAATATTGAAACGTAATAATCCAACACTCATGGTCGGTGTTGCGGCACAGCTCGCAAACGTGCAAGCTAAACGACCGCACAATTTAGTAGATGAAACAGTGACGATGTGGATGCGATATATCTGGAATTGGTGGTACTTGAACAGGATTCGCAACCAACAAGATTTTATTGGCTTTAACTATTACTTCACTGACTATTACAAGGGTATACGTAGAGAGAATCCTGGAGCTCCACATAACGATCTTGGATGGTATATGGAGCCAGAGGGTCTGTATCCGCTCCTGGTACGTGTGTGGGTTCATTACAAGAAACCAATTATTATTACCGAGAATGGTGTCGCTGATAGGAAAGATGAATATAGACAATGGTGGATTGAAGAAACAATCGTAGCCATGGAACGCGCGATGAGTGAAGGAGTAGAATTACACGGATACTTCCATTGGAGTTTGCTTGATAACTTTGAATGGAAATATGGCTGGTGGCCAAAGTTTGGACTTGTGCATGTTGATCGAGAGCGTGGCATGAGGCGAACAATACGTCCAAGCGCTGAATGGTTTGCAAATAAAATTGTTGCAATGCAACGTGGTGAGCTTCCTACAAAAAACGAACATAGCTCTGAATAAAAAGCTCTGGAAAACGTTTCATAGTGTCTAGTGTGCACAACATGTAGTTATCCACTACATGTTGTGTTGTTTTTTGGTTTAGTAAATTTCTGTGGATAACTTATGCATAAAAGGGCTATTTTCTATAAAAAGTGCTTGCATGTGGGTAGTAGTGGGTAGTATGCTCAATTCAGTGGGTAATCGTGGGTAAGCCTAATAAGCGAAATCTATGAATAAACCGCAGCACATAAAACAAAAAAACCAGTTATAGCAAGCAGAAAGGGACAATGGCTACTGTCGACTATTTTGAACGTAAACTCGACGATAAGCGCAGGTTAACTATACCTGTGGAGCTTCGTAGTGAGTTCACGAGCGGAGTAGTAGTGACACAGGGCTTTGATCGCTATCTGCATGTATACCCCAAATCTGTTTGGGACGAACAGGTAGAACCACTGTTGCAAGGAAATATTCTTGATGAAAAAACAGCGGATCTCAACGTAAAGTTCCGAATGGGTAAGTGTGAAAGTCCGCTCGATCAGAAGCAGGGACGCATCACACTTGAAACTGCATTACTCGAATATGCCGGTATAGACCGAGCAGTTGTCGCAGTTCGAGCGGGTCGCTACTGGCGTGTTATGGCAGCGTAAACCACCAGCTCTTTAACAATTGTAATAATACGTATATTTACGAGATCAACTAATCGGCAGTCAGCAAGTGGATTGAAGGCACCACTCTAATAACCTTAGAACCTTACTCAAAAAAAACACCTCCCAAAACTCCACCTCACACATAAGTCTCTCACATGATTAAAAACCGAAGGATCGTTCTGTAGGGCAACCTACACACAACAATCCCTCAATGGTCTTTAGTCACCACAAAAACAAAAACAACCAAAAAAACAAAAAGTTGGCTGCTGATTAGGTGATCTTGTAAAACCTGTTAGAATATAGAAACAGGAATAAAACAAAAACACCAAAGATGACAGCAGAAGCAAGCCAGTTAGATCATGAACCAGTACTTCTACAGCACGTACTAGCGAATCTGAGCCCAAAGCCCAATGAAACATATTTGGACTTAACGGCCGGATACGGTGGACACGCCGAAGCCGTACGGTTTATGACCGACAATGCTCCTGCAGTACTCGTCGATCGCGACAATATGGCAGTATCGTATTTACAGAAACGATTTACTGATACAAATGTCACAATCATGCACAGCGATTTCTTGCAGGCAAGCCAAAAACTTGCAGAACAGGGAAATCAGTATGATCTCATATTGGCAGATCTTGGAGTGTCATCACCGCACCTTAATATCGCAAGCAGAGGATTCGCTATCAAACACGATGGGCCTCTAGATATGCGTATGGATCAAAGGCAAACCTTAACTGCCGCCACTATTGTAAATAGTTACGACGAAGATGCATTGATTCATATACTAAAAATATACGGCGAAGAACCCAGGGCACGATCAATCGCGAAAGCAATTATCGCTGCTCGACCAATCCATACAACTTCGCAGCTTGCAGACATTGTCGCCAAACAGTTTAGGGGCTATCACAAGGTACATCCTGCAACACGAACCTTTCAAGGTCTTCGTATCGCAGTTAATGATGAGCTTGGACAGCTAGAACAGGCATTACCATTATGGGTATC
>CAJAXB010000081.1 GCA_903946795.1 uncultured Candidatus Saccharibacteria bacterium
AAAGGTAAGTGGGTATATTTTGACCTGAAAGATGATACGGCGAGTGTTCGTTTTTTTGGAACTGTGTATATGCTTCCAGGGCCACTTGAAGACGGAATGTTATTACAAGTAGAGGGAGTGCCACGCTTACACCCGACCTTTGGTTTTTCAATTACCGCACAATCTTTGATGCCTGTAGGAGAGGGGTCTTTAAAAAAAGCCGCCGCCTTACTTGAAGCAAAACTAACAAAAGAAGGACTTTTTGCTGAAGAACGAAAACGTGGCATACCGTACCCTCCAGCACGTATTGGCCTGATTGCATCGGGCGAATCTGCCGCATATGTTGATTTCATGAAGATCTTAACCGGACGATGGGGAGGAATTGAAATTGTACACGTTGATTCGCAAGTACAAGGAGCAGCCGCACCGGCCCAAATAATACGAGCCCTAGATGCACTCAATGCGCACGGTGAAGAACTCGACGCAATCGTTATTACTCGTGGAGGTGGTAGCGCAGATGATTTACAGGCATTTAATGTAGAACAAGTGGTGCGTGCGATTGCTGCAAGTCGCATTCCGACTCTTGTAGCAATCGGTCATGAAGTAGATACGAGCCTCGCCGAGCGAGCGGCAGATAAACGAGCAAGTACCCCCAGCAATGCAGCAGAATTACTTGTTCCCGATAGAAGCGCGGTTATCGCACAAAACTCGACACATGTAAGGGCCTGCCTGCAGACTATACGACACACGATTCATGCTGCACTAGATGAGCTTGATAATCGTGCGCTGCAAGTAAAACAAAAAACGCTACAGGTTATTGCAAATGAAGAACAGAAGGTGCGCCAATTAGAAGAGCGTCTACAAGGATATGATCCGCGAACTATTTTAAAACGAGGGTATGCAAGAATAGCGAATGCGAACAAGGAATCTATCCGTTCAGTAGATATGGTTGCGATTAATGAGTCGATTATTGTCAGGCTCAGTGATGGTGCGATAGACGCTCGAGTAGAGAAAATAAGGAAAATGAAAGGTACGGTATAATCATGGCGATGAAAGAAAAAAATTATAAGACACTTAAAACAGAACTCGATGAGGCTTTAGCATGGTTTGATGGAGATAACCTTGATGTTGATGATGCCATTGCTCAGTACGAAAAAGCACTAAAGCTCACAAAAGAACTTGAAGCATACTTAAAAAAGGCTGAAAATACGATTAAGAAAGTAGAGACATAGAGCATATTTAGTGCTGGAACAGTTGACTGGGCTATGGTACCATAAGCAATATGAAAAAACTCGATCAACGTGGGGCAATTGATGCGTGGCTAATAGCATTTGTTATTACAATTCTGTTTGCCACCGGCTTCCTTAGCTTCGGTATTTGGGCTTTCATGGGCAGGGAAGACTATAAAAATAATGTTGATGAGAAAATTGCAATCGCTGTTGCAGATGCGAAAACAATCAATTCTGCTGAAAAAGATAAAGAGTTTGCTGAAAAAGAAAAGAACCCGCTTCGCACGTATGCTGGACCTGCGACGTACGGCAGTCTTTCAATCAGCTATCCAAAAACCTGGAGTGCCTACGTCGATGAAACAGGCAAGTCAAATGTGCCATTAACCGGAACATTGAATCCAGCGTTTGTGCCTGGTTTGCAGTCTAATTTACCCGTCGCATTAAAGTTTAGCGTCACGAACACTGACTATTCAGCTGTTGTTAAAACTTTTGACTCACAAGTAAAAACAGGCAAAGTAAAAGTCTCACCATTTAAAGCTGACAAAGTGCAGTCTATACTAGGAGTTCGTCTAGACGGAGAGTTCATACAAGGAAAACAAGGTTCAATGGTTATATTACCAGTCCGTGATAAAACATTGCAGATATGGACTGAATCGCCTCAATTTGTTCCTGATTTTAATACAATTATTCTTCCGAATATCGTTTTTGTTCCGTAATTCGTAATAAAGTAGGCTATACTAGCCAATAGGTTAATTACGGGGGTAGACACTTCAGTGGCTGCAAATACAACACATATCGGGCAGGTTGATGAGGGTAACATTCGTCTCTTACTTGCGCTTGCTGAATGTATGAAAACTCCGCTACTGAAAGCATCTCGCACTGCAGAACTCGCACGCATGACCAAAGATTTTACAAAGATTGAAGACATCGAGTTCGTTTCTGATATGGGGATTGATCTGATAGAAAGTTATATTCTATCCTTAAAAATGCAACTCGCCGGTGATGCAATGCCTTTGGAAAGTGTTTCATTATCGGCGACACTACATGACGTTGCACATACATTGCAAAAGATGGATACGAGCACTTCTTTTGATATTGAGCTACATATTGCTGGAAAGTATGGCCCAATAATGGCTCATCCAAAAGGACTACAGACCGCGTTACTTAATATAGGTAAAGTTCTCATGAATACGCATAGCGAGCGCGAAGGGAAAGAGCGAGCGATACTTACTCTGGCTGCTCGACGTACACAGCGCGGCATTGCAGCTGGAATATTCACCAATATTGATGGGCTTGATGCCAAGACGTTCGCCCGAGCTCGTAAGTTGTATGGAAGTGCTGCACAGCCGTTACCTCAGCTTACTTTTGAGAGTGGAGCAGGGATCTTCATAGCAGACTCTCTGCTGCAAAGTATGGAATCACATTTACGCGTTTCACATTATAAAAAATTAACTGGCTTAGCTGCGACGTTCTTGCCGAGTCAACAGCTTTCTTTGGTGTAGTATGTCCAATATTTTACTTGTTGAACCAGATAAGTATCTTGCAAGCCTATATGCGCAGGCTCTTAAAGAAAGCGGATATGAGGTATTTCAGGCTCGCACGATTGAACGAGCTGTAGTGTTACTGGACACGAACCATGTAGATGTGCTCATTCTTGAATTACAAATTGCGCAACACAATGGTATTGAACTACTGTATGAAATGCGTTCCTATGAGGATTGGAATGCTATACGTATTATAGTTCAGAGTACAATTCCTCAACACACATTCATGCCAAGTATCACAGTGAAGCACTTGCGTGTTGATGAGTATCTTTATAAACCAAAGACGTCTTTATTCGCACTATGTGCAACCGTCCAAAAAGTCTTAAGTCGGCAGCATGCATGAAACAGCTAGCGACGATCGGTATAGTACTCACACGTACGAATTATGGTGAAGCAGATCGCATTATTACTGTACTGACGCAAGATAATGGCAAGATTCGCCTTGTTGCAAAGGGAGTACGTAAAATTCGTAGTAAGCTCGCGGGTGGAATTGAGTTATTTAGCGTCAACGACATTAATTATTTACCTGGCAAGGGCGGGCTTGGTACGCTCGTCTCATCTCGATTACGCACGAATTATGGCTCAATCGTGAAGCATATAGATAGAACCATGTATGCTTACGATGTTCTCAAGCTCATACATCGTATTACTGAAGATTCTCCAGAGCCTGAATATTTCATGCTACTGCAAAGTGTATTAAGCGCATTGAACGCTCCAGATATAGAGATTGAATGCATCAAAGCTTGGTTTTTTCTACAGCTTTTAAAACTGGGAGGTCATACGCCAAATCTTTCAACTGATAGTGAAGGGGTTCCATTGAGCGCAGCTGAAAAGTACATGTTCAGCTTTGATGACATGTGTTTCATACAGCATAGTGCGGGGCCCTTCGGCAAAAATCATATCACCTACCTACGACTTGCACTCACTCTACAGTCACCTCGTAAATTAGCACAGGTAAACATCTCCAAGGAGATGCTTACTTCAATAGTTCAGCTCACGCGAACAATGCTCGATCGCTACAGCAGAGCTAACTAGAGAGCAACGGGGAAGCTTTCTGCTATAATGTCGTCATATGAGTGAAACAAAATTAGAAGATATTGTTAGTCTGGCAAAACGACGCGGTTTTATGTATCAAGGTAGTGAGATCTATGGTGGCTTGGCGGGAACGTGGGACTACGGCCCATTGGGCGTGCAACTCAAGCGAAACATTATTGACGCATGGTGGAAGTTCTTTGTTGAATCAAGGGAAGACGTCTATGGTATTGATGCCGCAATACTTATGAACCAAAAGGTTTGGCAGGCGAGCGGTCATGTAGAAGGCTTTAACGATCCTCTTGTTGAAGACGTAAAAACAAAGAAACGGTATCGCGCCGATCATTTACTTGAAGATAACGGCGTTGAAGCTGTTGCAGCGATGTCCATAGAGCAAATGGGTCAAGCGCTCAAAGATCATAATATCGTTAGTCCTGACGGTAACCCGCTGAGTGATATCCGCCAATTTAACATGATGTTTAAAACGCATGTCGGCGCATCTGAAGATGATACAAGTGTCAGTTATCTTCGCCCAGAAACTGCCCAAGGAATGTTTGTAAACTTTAAAAATGTCGTCGATAGCTTTTCCCCAGATATGCCGTTTGCATTAGCACAAGTCGGTAAAGCATTTAGAAATGAAATATCTCCCCGTGATTTCATTTTTAGAGTTCGTGAATTGGAACAAATGGAACTTGAAGTCTTTGTACATCCTGATGTATGGAAAGAGCAATTTGAGACATGGCTAAGTTTACAAAAAGATTTCTATCTATATCTTGGCCTGCCTGCAGACAAATTGCATCATGTTGAGGTGCCTGCAGAAGACAGGGCACATTACAGTAAGCACTCGATTGATACTGAATTTGATTTTGCTATTGGCCAGAAAGAACTTGGTGGGTGTGCATATCGCACCAATCATGACTTAACAGCCCATGCAGCGGCATCTGGAAAAAATCTAAATTATATTCCAAAAGACGGGTCAGACCCATTTATTCCGCACGTCATCGAACCGACATTTGGTATAGATCGTCTTGTACTCGCAGTCATTGATAGCGCGTATAGCGTAGATCAGTCAAACGGGGAAGACCGAGTGTATCTGCGCCTTCCTGAGCATGTCGCACCCGTTAAAATGGCAATTTCGCCACTACTGAAAAATAAGCCTGAATTAGTTACAAAAGCTCGTGAAGTATTTACGGCTGCTAAAAAAATGTACGGATCCGTATTGTGGGACGATAATGGCAATATTGGTAAACGATATCGACGCCAGGATGAAATTGGTACCCCACAATGCGTTGTTATTGATTTTCAAACGCTTGAAGACGACACTGTGACAGTTCGTGACCGTGATACAACCGATCAAATACGTGTACCAATTGCTGATTTACTCACACCAAAAAACAGTAATTAAAACGTAATCAATTTACGACAAAGTAGTCTACCTGATAGGATAAGACAATTATGGAATACGATCCGTTCATGTTTGAGGACTCAGGCCTACGGCGCATTGATTTAACGCCCGTAGAAGACATGGCATATTCTCTCAGTGAAGTTGCTCGCTACCTTAATGA
>CAJAXB010000082.1 GCA_903946795.1 uncultured Candidatus Saccharibacteria bacterium
AGTTGAGGTAATGCTAGTGCAAGCTCGGTTTTTCCCCTACCAGTTCCGCCCAGATATACAAGGTTTACGCCTGCAGCAACCGCCACTATACCCGCTGCTTTAGGAATTTCACGACCAACCATGATTTGATCAAGTTGTCTGATTCCTTCAATTGCAAAGTCTCGACCATACGCTGGATATGTTTCTATACTCATATTCTTACTCCCTTATTTCTTTAGCCTTTTTGCTGTAGGTTCTTTACTTCGGTTGCGATACCCTTGAACTAGAGCACCGACACCAAGAAGCGATGCAAAAGCTCTTAATGGCCATCTATTAGAATTTTCCTTTTTAAATTGGCTATCAATGAGCGTTTTTTCAATATTCTTAGAGATCGTATCAACAGTATCGGTTGCAACGTTAAAGTACGCTCCACCAGTGTTTTTAGTAATTAATTGAAATTCTTTGACCAGTGCCGGATCTGTTTCACCTTCAATATTGGCGATAAAAACAGGGCTTTGTTGTTCTTTAGCTTGTGCAATGACTTTGTCGGATGATCCAAAAGTATTTCCGTTCGTTATCACAACAATGCCAGTTTGGTTTTTGCTTACTTTTAGTGCTTCGCTCTTTGTCTTTTTATTCGCGTCAAGTGCATTAATAAATGCCTGGCTAAGAGGTGCATCACCAAATGCGTCTAGAGACGCAGATTGTTCTGGCTCAACGATCTTTACTTCACCATTAGCTGCTACATATGCAGTAGCATCATATGAATCATTTGCAAATAATTCCGTTATCGAATTTACTGTCTGTAATACTTCCTCATTAGTACGTAGAGCACCAGAGTGATCTACGACAACCCCCAATTGAGGTGGCATACCTTCACTAGCAGAAGGTTGCCAAGCAAGACCATTGAAAGAACCTGCCATTGCACCGGTCAAGAAAAGCGTAGCAGCACCCATCCTTTTTGCACGATCTAGTAAAGAAGGACTCGATTCATTTTCTTGTGCAATATCAGCTAACACAGCGGCTAATGCTTCCTGGTCTTGGGCATGCTTTCGTACTGCCATTGTTTCAATAGCTGCACCGGCTGTAGCGCCGAGTGCTGCACCAATGTATGGCATGTACTCCACTGCTTGTTCAATTAATTGAGACATGAAATATATACTACAACAGAAGTGCAATTTTGTCAATATTGTTAACCGCTTATTCTTACACGCGTACGCTACGCAGTAAAGTCAGATAAATTATCTATTATTTAATTTTTTTTGGGATAGTAAAACCAAAGGTACTACCCTTGCCTTCTGTACTCGTGAATAGTACTGCTCCACCCTGGGCAATAATGACTTTTTTAGCCATGAATAGACCTAAACCTGTGCCATCTGGCCGGGCTTTTTTAGCGTTTTGAGCTCTAAAGAACTTCGTAAATAGATGTTTCTGTTCAGCTTTTGGAATACCTATACCATTATCTTCAACAGTGAATTCGATACTTTTATCGTTGTCTTTAAGATTTACAGTAATATGGCCCCCTTTTGGAGTGTAGTGCAGTGCGTTATCCATGAAGTTCATAATAACTTGACGTATCTTTGTTTCATCTAAGTTCAATTCGGGGAATGAGGTTGGTTTTTTATACTCAAGTGTTTGTTGGTTACTCTTTGCGGCCTCTTGTAACTGATTAACTTCTGTGGCAATAACTTCCGCAAGATTAGTTGGTTTATTTTCAATAACAAATTTGCCTGTTCTTAGTCTGGATACATTCAATAGGTCTGAAATCAGGTAGACCATTCGTTGACTACTCAAGAAGGCTTGCTCTAGAAGTTCTTTTTGCTGTTTTGTGAGCTTTCCGGCGTCTCCTTCTGCAACCATACTGACATATCCTTTTACTGCTGTGAGAGGTGTGCGTAATTGGTGAGATGCCATAGAGATAAAGTCATCTTTTGTTTCATCTAGAGCTTTTAGCTTCTCGTTACTGCTACGAAGTAAGCGTGTCGCATCATCTACCTTTTGTTGGAGTGTTATGTTAAATGTTTGAATTTCTTCAAAACGCAGCGCGTTTTGTGTAGCTATAACCAGCTCATTGACAACAATATCGAGCACTTGCATATCCTGTGCTGTGTAGATGTTGCCGCTTTGCTTATTACCAAAGATAACATAGCCAAGTGCATCTGTTCCCTTGCCATTTGCAGAGAGCACTCCTATGAGTGCAATATTACGTGAAAGCAACCCTTGACGGATGTCAGCATGCATATTGGGCAAGTCTTCTATGGTGATGACACCGCCAAGCTGTAAGCTTGATATGGCGTGCACTTGTTCAGTATCGAGTGAACCCTTTGAAGCACCAATTGTTCTGGTTTTTCCTTCCTTATCTGTGAGCACAAAACTACAGAATTCAGGCTTGAGAGTTTCTTGCAGTAATTTTGCGCTTTGCTCTAGAAGAGGCTTCACGTCTACCGTTGCAACGAGAATCTTATTGAGCTCGTCTAATAGTTCACGTGTGTCATATGCATCTCTATAGAACAGCTTTGTAGTAAGCGTATCGAAGAAGCGTTTTAGGGGTCCAAGGCTCAGTCCAAAAAGCAAGGTTGCTATAACGTATATAGCTATCTGCTGACCGCTAACATTTTCTGTACCAAGTAAACTACCAGCAACGCCAAAGATAACCAGAATGTAGCCTGCAATGAGCGTCATGAGCGTTAGAATATAGGCGAGTGATCTCACGACAAGGAATCTGACGTCAAAGAGTTGGTGTTTCACGATTGCATATGAGAACCCGATGCTTAATATCAAGGTAAATAGTGGCCCTACGTTTGTGGCAGCAAAAGATCCAGTCAAGTAGGGTATTGCGGCATTTGTTGCCACAGCAAGTACTAAGGTTGCAAAGAGACTAAATAACATAATGCCAAATCGTGATTTTTCCTGTTTTTTAGCCCTTTTTGTCGCAATGATAAGCGAACCGACAATAATGAGAACGTTGACTAATAAGACCAGGAAATAGACCGATGAAAGAGGTCCAAAGGTGATCGCATATACACTTCCCTGCAGTTCAATGGATTTAACCCCGAGTGATGTGAGCGTCACTAGGGAACTTATAACACCAAGCGATGCAATAGAAATTTTAAGGCGCTGCAGAAGCTTAATGTTTGTAATCTGAATTGCAAAGAGCACAAGATATACGACTGCGATTCCGGAGACAGCGAGCACTAACTTATTTATCAATAATGCGGTCTCATAGCTAACATTAGTAGCATTACTAAAATAATTGGTCATGACCCAGCCAGCGAGACCGACTGTTGCATAGAAAAATGTACGATTAATCTTTCGGTTTGGGTTATTTAGGACCGAAATACCACCGATACCAAGAATCGAGAGCGCAACAAGAATATTAATAAGAAGAAGGGCGCTATTCATAAGCGTTATTATAGCGGTAAATAGAGTGCTAATAAACTATTCGACAATTTTCGGCACAAGACCGAGCTTATTGCGCAGTACGAGCGATGCCATAGAAGTATAAAAGCCTATTTTCGTATGTCGAAGTACCTTCATACCATCTACTGGATCAACCACAATAGCCCCTGGTGCAATAACCGGACTCGGTCGTTTCGTTCCCTTACCGCCTATAAGGTGTCGAATTGCCTGCTCGCTGGCAATGCCAGATGCCAATGCAACACCACCCGTCAGAGATGGAGCAGATATTTCTCCGCGAGCAACCTGAGCAAACACTTCAATATCAACGTAACTTGGCAGGTGACCGAGCCATCGAGATATAGGTACTTCGAGGTCTTTCACTTCATCGAGTGGCATATCCTCTGGAATACCGAGCCATGATTCAAAACTTTTGCCTCGTCCTGGAACAAAAGATGTTACTTGGGCGCCAAATCCAATATTCATTGCCATCAGCACTCC
>CAJAXB010000083.1 GCA_903946795.1 uncultured Candidatus Saccharibacteria bacterium
AAGTGTTGCAAGCCAGAGTAACCATTCTGCTATTTCTCGAAGTGATGCATGCGATGAATTGAGCATGCCATCGAGCCAGCTTGCACCACGCTGATTAGCGACGGCAAGGTCCCATAATGCTTTTGGATCGAGTCCCCACATCGGTGCCCGTAGTGTTTCGGAGAGTAGTGCAGTAACCTTTCGACTATCACCGTTTTGAATGGCGATGAGTAAAGAAGTAATGAGATGAATTTGTATAATGACTGGGTAGGTCAGGATATTGCTTTGTCTTTCATACTGAATTGGTATATTTAGTGATACTAAGATCCGTGCAATGCGCTCGAGACTGTCATGATGACTCGCAAGAACCGCTATGTCATGCGTGCCGGCACGATATTCATTGGCCACTAGTCGTGCCACTCCGCTCAGTTCGTCTTCCTGAGTTGGATAACTATGATGAACAAGAGTACCTTTCTTGAGAGGTGCGTTGCGTGCAACAAGATCTTTGCTCATTGTTGCATCACGCAGTACGAGACGGTCGCCGGCAAGAGAAATAATTGTACGTGCACTATCTAACACTTCTTGACTCGATCTATAATTATCTTCTAAGACAATACGCTTCGTTGTTGGATAGCTCGTCTCAAAAGACAGCATATTGTTAAGCTCGGCACCGTTGAATTTATAGATAGACTGATCATCGTCTCCAACTGCCATGAGATTGGGACTACCTTCGTTGGCATGATGATCTGATATGAGATGTGCCAGTTGTAGTTGAGCTGCGTTGGAATCTTGAAACTCATCAATGAGGACGTACTGGAATCGTTCTTGGACATCGGCACGCATAGCTGCATGATTTTGTAATTGGGTGATGACCTCAACTAGCATATCTGAGTAGTCATAGTGGCCTCGTGTATGCAGCGCTTCGCGGTATTGTTCATAGACACCAACAAGCGCAAGCCACCATGCATTGTATTTTCTCTGATCGTGCATGGCTCGCACGCCATCAATATTCTGTATGAAATCTTTTTTCCATTTTCCAACGGTAGTTGTCTTATTGGTGCCTTCATCTTGAGCAATTGCAAAGTCGAGCTTATCTTTAATAACGAGCCCAAGATCTTTGAGGGGCATTAGCTTACCGCTTACTCCTTGATTTGGTAAGGCTTGAATTGCATCGCGTAGTTCGCCGAGCTTTGCGGCGCGGAGCGGCTTGATGAGAATATCGGCAAGATCTTGTTCAATAACATCAATGTAACGTACGTTCGCTTCAATAATTGCTTGAAGCTTTTGAGGAGTAAGGCCAGCTTCCTTAACGTTCTTGAGTGCATCTTTAACATCTTTGCCTGCAGTGAATGTTCCAGCAAAACGCAATGCTAATGGATTATCGAGAGGTAGTGAACTGAGAATCTCCTGAATAATTTCAGTCTGTACGGCATCGGGTGCGGTAGACAATCTGGCCCCATTCCAGAAATAATCCGGGTACATATTCATAAGTTCAGTTGCAAAACTATGAAAGGTCTTCACCATGACGTCACGTGCTTCACCGCCTGTCAGACGGATCAGACGCTCCTTCATGTTAACGGCAGCTTTATTAGTGAAGGTAAGACACAAGATACTGCTTGGATCCGCATCAGTTTTTCGCAAGATATTTGCAACACGCATACTGAGAAGCTGTGTCTTTCCGGTGCCGGGCCCGGCAATAACAAGGACAGGACCATCTATTGTATCGACTGCCTCTTTTTGACGGTCATTAAGCTCTTTATAGAATTGTTCGTAGGTCTCCATAGTACCTCTCAGTGTATCGATTAGGGAGTATAGAGACAAATAGTAATTGCTAATTCTAACTACAGAGACTATGCTTATGTATATAACAACTACAAGGAGAAGACCATGGGTCCATTACAATCTTTAGAAAATAAACTCGTACCAGCATTCACGAAGAACGCGCCAGTACAGCTACCAGAAAACGTTAAGAAGTTCATTGTGAAGTATTTGCCAATCGTAAACCTCGTCCTTGGTATTCTTTCGCTGCTTGCAGCACTTAGTTTATGGAGTTGGGCAAACACAACGACTCGTATTATCGATAACGTCAATACTATCTCGGCAATTTATGGCGGAAAAGAAGTCGTACCTAACCGTCTTTCACTACTCGTTTGGCTGAGCCTCATTGTACTTGCCGTTGAAGCCGTACTATATATTGCAGCGTATCCAGGCACTAAGGCTAAGAAAAAAAGCGGATGGAACCTCTTATTCTACGCAGCCCTCCTAAACCTTGCATACGGTATCGTGAATGCATTTACTGATTATGGAACTGTCATGAGCCTTGTTGGAACATTAATAGGTACCGTGATCGGCCTTTTCTTCTTGTTCCAGATTCGTTCGTACTACACAGGATCTACGACTAAAGCAGCTTCAAAAACTAAAAAATAGCCCACAGTACGCTAGTCTTGTATACTAAGTGCAAATATAAAAAAGGTACATACCTATATGGCAAAAACAAAAACTAAGAACTCCAAAAAGATAATTAATTCGAGGCGGTCTTCAGTAGTTCGTATACGGTCTGGAAGTCCAGAAGATTCAAGAACAACGAAGAATTTATTGGCCTGAATATGCCTATCTGCCTCGAAGCCGATAGGGTGTCCTTTGTGGGTGTCGTGCTCGTGTGTCATGCGTGTATACTACTCTACGTATACTCTTTACTTAAAACCGTGCATCTTGACGGAATTGGTTAATTGGTATATAATATAGCATAGCATAGCATAGCATAGATATAAGTATGTCAATATAATTACCGCTTGTTATAATATCCGCAATAGGAAATATATGTCGAATTTTTACCCATCTTCACATGAATCTGACCGCTATCCATATGAAGTGCAAGAACAACAATTAGCTACGCCTGCTAGTTTAGAGTCTAAACTGACTATAAGACTTCATTTTGATGAGTTACTTGGCAGTATTGAGAAAGGAACATTAGAGCTTGATGAATCTGGTTCTGATGTGCAAGACTTTGGATTATTTGGCCGTGAATTAACTGTATTTACACGCCTCAATGCAGATGGAAATGGTCGCGATTACTGCATCTATATAGGTGAAAATGTATGCGGTGAAGATAGTAAGACGAGTCCTGGAGAAAGATCCTATGATACCTATCTCAACAAGAAGTATTATCTTTTGCAAGACGGAACATTTTATATGACAATGCAGGCCGAATTTGATGATTCAGAATATGATGACACTGAGGAATCAGAGTTCAATCGTCCATTGGATGATCAGACAAAGCAAGCCGTGGCTGGCTATCGTTTCGTCACTGAAGGTGAAGCACAAGATATTATTTTATGGCTTGATGAACTACTCGATGCTAAGTCACAGTCACATCCAGATTCGTTGTAATATCATCTATGTGTCAATCACGCTATTGCTTCATGTGATACAGTATAAGCACTATGGGTAGCAACAATAATTTTCGTCGTATGCCAAAGGTAGATACAACGAATGTGGGATATAGCGATCAAAGATTGTGGCCTTGTTATCTTATTTTGACTTCCCTGCTTCTTTTCCTTGCTCCATTCCTTGGTCTCGCAATAACGTGTGTCATTATTGGAATACCGGCAGTAGTAATCGCACGATTCGCCGCAAAACAAGAGCGTAAAGATATAAATGCGTACATTGCTCAATGGAACGATATTAATACTATCTTTACTGAAATTGAAAAGCGCGATCAGGCTTTGGAAGAGTATAACGCTACGCCAATGGTAGATCTACGCAGTATCAACAATCCTCCAAAAGAAACACTAGATCGTACATCTCCAATTCCAAAAGAACGATCGATTGCTTCCCTTGCCTAGTTACTGATCACTCCGATAGCGAAGCCGAACAATAGCGAAAAGATTACAAGCCCGATAACAATGTCGAGCCCTATTTGCTTGATCTCGTGCTCAACTTTTTCTAGTTTTGTTTCTTTCATATAATCCCCTTATTGTGTAATTGTAACTGCACTATGTATATATGTATCGTCTGAAATATCACGCAAGATAAAATCAGCAACGTCTGCTCTAGAAACATGCGGGTTCATACCAAAGGATACGTGTTTACCAGCTTTGTACGCGCCTGTTAGTGAACCATTGGTCAGTCGTATCGGTCGTAAAATAGTCCAATCTAAATTAGACGAGCGAACTAGGTCTTCCATGCGATTCTTATCTTGAGCAACAGGGCCTAAAATTAATTTATGAATAATTTTATATAGAAATGGTAGTGACTTCCATGATTCTTTGGCGCCAAATGCCGACTGAGTTATAAGGCGTTTAATCTTTAGTCCTTTCATGGCTTTCACTATTGTTTTGTTGCCTTCTGACACTATTGGTTTACTATTACCTATCTTTACCCCTAGTACGCTAATGACGGCGTCACAGCCAGTTATGGCACGTTTAACGTATGCAAGATCTAATACATCTCCTTGCATGAATTGTAACTTTGGATCTGAGCTTTTAATGCTGCTATTAGAAAGATCGCACGCAACTACAGTTATACCTTGCTGAAGAGCTTGTTCTACAACTTGTTTACCTGTTTTTCCATTAGCACCAAAGACACATATTTTCATAGCTTAATCATAGCATTGAATCTTAAAGCTATTATCTTATTAGATGCTGTATTATTACTTATATGAAACTCTTTAGATATCGGAAGCCCTCTTTACGAACGTTAAGTGGATACACGCGAGTTAAGCGTCGAGCAAAGCGTTCAATCGGCTTAAGTCAATTTCAGGCAGTTACCCGACCTACGCGCATAAAGCAGAAATTAAAATACGAAGTAGGTTTGTACTCAGCACCAGTTAGAATTGCACGCAATACATCAAAAGGGCGATTCCCTTCTTTTCTAGGACTATTTAAGTTTAAGAAATAAACGTCATATATGATGAAGTATTAGCGCTGCAATTCCTGCGTGACAGGGTTTAAAGCCATAGGAAAAGATACTAAAAAGTCGTGTAAATGTGCAGGATTTTTCATAAGGTCTACCCCGATCCAGTTATCGAGCACTCCATGCTCAAGAAGGGTTTGTCTTTCCTCAAAAAAGAGATCATCATCAAACCATAAGAAAGGCTGCGAAAAGTCTATGGCTCTTGTTTTTGCTAAGTCCCAAGTCGTTGGCTTAATTAACTTCATAAGGGCTTGGACGTCTTCTTCAAACAAGTGACCTATGTGCTGTATTGGGATAGAAGGATCGCCATGACAATGTGTTGTCAACCAATATGTCGTGTCAGGATATTCCGTCAATACTTTACGCAGAAAATCATTTGCATGGAGTGCCGGGTTAAGCTCATTGGCAAGCAGCACCCCATCAATGTCTAGATATATATTCATGAGTCCTCCTTCAAGAGATCAACGAGATTAATAAAATCAGCTAGACTAGATCCTGAAAAGAAATGGTCAGCTCTTTCTATAATCTTATGATGAGTGCCAGATGGCAATTGTTTTATGAAATCTAGCGAAGGATCTTTGCTACCGTATACAACTGTAGCTAGTCCTTTGTACTTTGATAATCCGTCCAGGATTCTTTCAGGTTGTAGCTTGGCGGCACAGTTGATAAGAATCATGTTATGAATTTTTGGATACGAATGCGCTATCCAAGCAGCAACAGATGCACCTGCTGAATGAGCGATGATTTCAATTGTATAATCTGAGTTTTTACAGATATCTAAAGCGTTGTCATCTATGTACTCTAATGCGTGTTTCGTATTATCTTCCCAATGAAATGAGCTAATAAAGTCGTTAGAAATACGTACGACGGCCTTGTGCTGTTCTTTTACTATCTTTTCAGCCATGTGTATGTATTTATTATCATAGCCGTCTACCGACCCATCCACACCAGGAATAATAAGAACTATAAACTTGGATTTACATGGATGCACTTGTATGTCCATAGACACGTCTATAGTGACGCCGTTATGTGTTGCTTGCCAATTTTCTTTTGTATTTTGTATTGTCATTAAGTTATCAAGCACCTTTCAGCCGGCCACCTCGTTCAGATGCATCCGGAAGGTTTTTGAGAATCCTACCATCTTCGGGGGGCTTTGCTAAGTTCGCTGCAATAAGCGACTCGCATAAACGATGACACACCGACCAAGCAATAGGTAGGTTAGCTCTTAGGACTCCATCGGTTATGCGCCCCTCATTCAAGGAGATAAGTTTCGACACTCGGTCTGCGCAATCTGGAATTAAGTGCTCAGCACATATTTGCTCAATTGACATTATAACTACCCTTATTAAGCTATATTAATAGTAACAGACATAATGTCGATAATGACAAGAAGTTCAATCTGCAAGAATCAGGAGATTACCCGAGTAATTGGGGCTTTGAAGCAAATGGCATGCTCCCCTAACTATGGCATTGTATGAGTGTGATTTCAGAGTTTAATTTGATTACGAAAGAAAATTTATTTTATGTCTTCCGCTGTAAGCAATACTTTTCTTGGTTTAGAACCTTCTGCAGGACCAATATAGCCCTCATCTTCCAACCGATCAATTAGCTGTGCGGCCTTTGCGTAGCCAATGCGTAGTCTCATTTGCAGCAAGCTAGTACTTGCCTTACCAGCATCTAAAACAGTCTGTAGGGCTTTCCTGTAAAGAAGATCCATATTAGTATGATCTTCTTTATCGTTCTCCCCATAGTCTCTTAAGTAGTGGCCACAGTTTGGGCAGTAGTTCATTAGTTATCTCCTTATTTTATTATATGTCTTTTGGGGTAGATTTCTATAATGTTTTGCTATCGTTATTTATATTGTGACACAAGATAATAATATTGCACCTCGTTTTAATTATATGGAACCCCAATGCAGATATTGAAATTGATTTTCGAAATTACAGTTTCACATTATCAATTAAATAAATTATCCTAAATGTATGTTTTGTATTATTTTTTATATCTTTATTTCGAGCAATACATGAGTCATACGATACATAAAGATCTTCCAGTAATAGGAAAAGACCTGCCTTATAGCAAAATCGATCAAGTAATCCTTAGAGTGCATAATTTTAGAAAATTAGCATTATATAAAAATGGTAGGATTGAGGCCATAAGCCCTCAGCTACCCTACGGCTATCTTGAAGTTGAAGTTAGAGATTTCGACAATGCTGCTACACTCCCTATTCTAAATAAAAACGATTACATTCACATATGGCAGGTTTTTGAAGAGCGTGGAGTTAAAAAAAATGAGGAGGTAAACGTAATCTGGACTTCTAAAAATTATAGAAATATAATATTTTCTCTATTAAGTCCCTTTATGCCAAAGTTGATAATATGGATATGTAACAAAAATGCTTTTGAACTAATGCATGAGCCCAGCTACATGCCAAAACTTTCAGGAGAGGCAAGATTCGATGCCGAAAAGCCTATAATTGAAATCAAGCATTCAGTAATGGATTAGTTTTTTATATATCTCTACCATTGCCAGTGTGTCTAGTGTGCAATATGCAAGAAGGTCATCTAGGATCTTGTCCTTTTCCCCTGCTCGTTTATTATCGAGTACTGCTTCCATCCAAAGCCTTTGGGCAGAACCGCCTTCTTGTATATCGAGTTCTTTATAGGAAAGCTCCGGGCACAGTACTGGAAGAACATATTTAATACTGGCGCTGCCGTCGAATCGTGGATCGTCGTACCATTTATTTTTGAATGGAATCATCAGGTCGACAATTCTATCATTGATTGCTTCCATAGCCTCCTGATATTCTGGCAGCATCTGGCCTAGTTCACTATTTCGAGCTTTTTCGAAGCCTTCGAACCAAACTAACACTGATCCTTTGTTGCCGATATCTTTCAGGAGTTGTTCAGTTAGCGGCCTCGATGGATCTGAATTATCCCTATGTAGATACTCTTTTTGGGTGACTGCAGCTTCTGGGGATTCAAGCATATGGAGTGAGTACTGGAATGGTACCTGCTGATACGGTCTGTGTCCGTCAAAGTATGGGATTAATCCAGACATTGTTTCGTAGTCTAAGAAATAGAGGGGGTATTCTAGCTCGCCTAGGAAATGGCTTAGTGCCTCTTTGTTAATTATTGGTTGTGCATTGTGGATAGGTTTAGCAATCTCACCTACAATGTTTCTATAAATTGGTAGCCAATCTTTCTTAGAGTTTAGCTTTGTTAGATCTGGATTTGGATCAGGCATGGTTGGGCTTGCCGCAACGACGAGTGCTTGGGCCATGTTTTGTTCTGTTTCTAAGCTTTTGGCTCGAACTTTGGCTGTAATGTCAGTAATGGTAGTAATTCCATCTGCTTTGACCTCACCATGTCGCACATACTGATTATTCACATGAATTACATATATATTCCTAACCTTTAGTCCATTGCCTTCTAGCAAGGCTGTCTGGAAGGCTAGATCGTATACATGCTCTGGCTTAACCTTAGTACTTGCCTTAATCTCATACAGATCTACTTCATTGTCTGCAACAAAGCTAACAATGTCGCAGATACAGGTGAATTCCGTCCAATCAAAGCGCGGTTGAAACAGGATCTGATCACCACGTTTTATGGCGTCTTGTGTCCGCTTAGGTAACGAGCGGTATTCATCGTAGTCTGAAAAGCCAAGTGATACTCCCTCGGGAAAAAGTGACTCTGCATATGGCTCGAACTGATGGCCAGCATCAAACATGGCTTGGGTGTTTTCATCTACTGGTGGGATCTTTTTTGGATCGTTTTTCTTCACCCACAGCCAGGCCGGATGTCGCAGGAAAAGCATGTAATCGGATTTAGAGAGCTGCATTTTTATAGTCTTTCGTAATACTCTTTTACAATAAGAGCCATTAGTTTTCTTCTTTCCGCCATAAAATCAAAGAAATCTTCATGCGTTGCAGTTAATAGTGAATTAGGTATTGCATTACTATTAAGGTTTTCACTTAATTCTTTATCGCTCATTAGATCGCTACCAAAAGCACCCATATACTCTTTTACTCTAGACATATAATCCGCAGGTTCAAGGTCACTGACCTTTATATTTATATCGTCTCGTAAATAAACAAAGTTAGCAATTTTGTTGTAATCACTCCTATCAAAACCATGCTTCACTAAATAATTCTTGGGAAATACGTGATGTACCTGAGCTGTCGTCATGGATTCAATTTTATTGGCATTCGAAAGGAAGCTAGGCTTCCCAAGTAAATTTTGAGCTGCAACAAATACATTCCAATAAGGACTCGTAATATTTGTTTTATTAAACTCGTCGGGTAAGGTTGAAGACCAATAAATATCAGTAAGTGTCTGTTCCTCAATTGTTTTAATAAAATTTTCTAGATCTCCTTTTTTTCTGATCTGTTTAATATCATGTTCAAACTGAGTCTCAAATGAACCCGAGTGGCGTCCAGTCAATAGTGATAGCACTAGTAATCGTTTAGTGTATTTATTAGCAATCACACTATCTTCTTGAATATCACGAGCTCGTAGATACACTGCATAGGCATAGTTGATGACATTCTTCGAACCAAACATATCTTTATATTTATAACCTGCAGCTCGGAGAATATCTTGAACGAAATGCTTAAAATGATATTCTCGGGTAAATTTATATACTCCAGTCTCCAGCTTTTTGAATGACTCATCGGCAATTTCTTTGTGATTATCGCGAGTTTCAAAATTCCTACCGGACAGTAATGCTACAAGATCACTTAATTTACCTCGATTAAACTCAGTTAAAGCTGTTACACGCAGTATATCGTTGTAGTCCGGATCATAGATGTCATCACTATCTGATCTTAACCAACTAATATGATCGAAGTACCCGGTAGATACAAAGTGGGTGTCATTTTCTTCAATATCTTTAAAGTGAATTGGTTCTATTGCAAGGTTACAGAAATAGTCTATAAACTTTCTCAGACTCATTCCGTACTCATCACCAAGATCCTTCTCATACACAGCAATTTTACTCATTGCGAAATCAGCACTAGATAAAGGCACGCCTGATTTATTTATTCTTATAAAGATTTCATTAACGATCTCTATTGGAAGATCTGCAGATAAAACAATATTTCCAATATTCTTGTTCTTAACTTGGATCAAACGCAAAATACGATCGAGCACTGTGCTTTTATCCGCATCTGGATTCTTCTCGATGTATCTTTCAAGGAACGCCAATTGATTAAAGCCGTCTGCCAATACCTCAGAAATATTTGTAATCCATTCAGCACCACGCTCCGTTCCTCTGTCTTTAACCTTGAATTCTTCTGTTACTGGATTGAATGAGATGATTATTTTTTCGTACTTATACTTCTTGTTCATTACTTCCTTGCCGAGTATTGCGGCTCTAAGGGCTGTAATGCGTTGTTGACCGTCGATCAATACGTGTTTGCCTTGCGATGTAGTTCCATCTTTTAGGCGAACGTGTGGGTTCTGCCACGTAATGATATACCCGACTGGGTAGCCTTGGTATAAGGAGTCCATCAAGTTTCTGACTTGTGACTTACTCCAAACAAAAGGTCGTTGAATCTCAGGGATGGCAACCACGCCTGACTGAACCCAAGATAAAAGAATACTTACTGTTTGATTATTTATCGAATACTTTTCCATTCTATTAATCCTATTCCTAAACTGTTATTAAAGGCGAGTCGCCAGTTGCAAGTTCGTAGTCTACGCCTATAGCACCAAAGTGAACGCGTGCACATTTAACTTTCGCCTTTTCTATCGCACGTTGCAACTCTTCTTGGTCGGTAGTGCTTTTTGTCTCCCTTACAAGATAGAGTTTTTTGCTATCATTGTCGTTATAAACATATGCCCAGTCTGGGTTATAACCACCAAAAGGCGTACTTATCTTGAAATCGTTTGGTAATTTTATAAACACCTCTACGTTAGGATCATTATCTAATTTTTGTGCGAATTTCCATTCGTTAACAGGACTGTCGACAGGTATATAGTCTGAAAGTGTTCGGTCAACTCTCTGAACCTTATAAAGCTGCTCCATCTGCTTAATGACCTCAATACCAAGCTGCTCCTCCAGCTTGTACTGGGACATAGTTTGTCTGCCGGGGACAATTTCATAGCGTATATTATTAATCTGCACATCTCTGGTTACTTCTCGGATCTTTCCAAACACAGCAAACTTAAAGTCAGTAGGATTTTTTAGTAAGTCATCCAATCTGCCAGACTTAACTAAAATTTGCGCAATAGTATTGCGAGTGAGACTCGTCTCTCGTTGTAGAAAGCCAATAATATCTGGAACATTTACAACTTCTACAACAGATATAGTTCTCTGACCTCCAACATCGTGACCATCTATACCACCGCGAACGTATTGCAGACGACCTTCTTTTTGCACGACCTTTACTGGCTCTATGCGGGGCATGTTTGCTATTAATTCGGAGGCGTTCCTAATAAGAGCTTCGGATTCAAACGATACACTATAAGTTGTCTTTTGATTTATTCGATCCCAAAGTGTGTTAAAGTCGTTATTTTGAAGTATTTCTTTGTTATAGCGTACGCGCACAGGGTGATCTTTTTTAATAATGTTTCGAAGCTCGTAATCTAGCATTTGCTCTTTAACTTGATCTTCGTATTTTGCATGTTCTTCTGAAAGAGCTAGGGTAAAACCTGGTATGTTAGGAGTGAACTTTGCAGTTAGCTCACCACGTTCTGATACGAATCCATTAGTTACAAGTTCCTGCCAAATTGCTTTGCTATTGTTAAACCCAAGTTCCTGACCGGTTTCGACATCAGTTATGCGAGCAAAGGCATTGCTTCTCAGTCGACCAAACACTATTCCATCATTCACATACTCTTTTTGTAAATTGTCAGCAAATTCTTCATAGCTTTCGTTTGCTATGACAGTAAGTTGATTAATAGATTTATCAAATGAGCGAACACCGTCTTGGTTTACAGGCAATCTCAAACCTCGGCCAATCGTTTGGCGACGATCAAGCGGGCTGTTACTATCGCGCATCATACATATCTGGAATACATTTGGGTTATCCCAACCTTCCTTAAGTGCAGAGTGACTAAATATGAAGCGCAGGGGTGTATTCATATCCAACAGACCTTTTTTATGTTTCATAATTCGTTCAAATGCTTCAGCTTCGGCTTGTTTATAATCGGCGTTTGTAGCGGTGTCAGTATCTATATATTGATCTGCTGTAGACCCTTTTTTCTTTCGAAGCACAGAAAAGTAAGCATCATAGAGTTGGTTGAACTCAAAGTCACTGTAAAGGTTAGCATAACGTGGCACAGCAAGTTGTTCGCGCAGGGCCTCGACAAACCATTTCTGAACCTTGCCATGCATGTAATGACCTTCGTCATCAACCTCCCAGTAGCTTGCAACCCTGTCAACGAAAAATAAGCTCAGGACTTTTATGCCTTGCTCACGGAGTGCACGTTCCTTTTCCAAGTGTGCCATTATAGTAGATTTTATCTGGGCTTTCATCACTTCATCATTAAAGCCACCTATTGCATCACCAATGTACAGGTCTTCACTACTTCCTTCAAACGATACATGCTCGGCACCTTCACGTGCAGAAATTCCGTCTAAAACATATCCGCGATATGCATCATTTTCGGTTAGAATTTCTAGATTGGTATCATCTTTGACCCATTGCGTTTTGGTTTGTACTGCACTATTTATGCGCTTATTAAGCTCAAGTTTAGCTTCTGGCCTACCCGTAGGGCGGGTACGTACATCTAATAACTTTACATATGGCTTACTGGCAGTACCTTCAATACCGGCGCTTCTTACGTATACTGTTTTGACAAGATTCTGTTGATGAGCTGATACTGGGTCAAGCTGGTACATCAAATTATAATACTCACCCTTGCGGTGAGTTGCGCTGTATCTCATCACGAATAAAGGATCAAGTTTAGCGAGCGCTTCTTTTGACTTTTCGGTAGACATCTTGGTTTGTGGCTCATCAACAATAACAATAGGCCTGACGTTTGCCAGCACATCTATTGGCTTCTGCCAGCCCAGAGATTCCTGCTCATTGTTCATCTTATTAATGTCTTTGTTGAAGCTATCAATAGTAGCTATTAGCAGCTCGACATCTTCGCTACGAGCGTATCCCCCAATAGCTGCCGTGTTTTTACTTTCGTAGATACCAGCATTAAAGTAACCAACATCATCGTATTTTTCTTCTAAGTGAGGGCGCATAGTTTCAATTGCGTTAAGCACGCCTTCTTTAATGGCAATACTAGGAACGATTATCATAAATTTACGCCAACCGTATCGTCGAGCAAGTTCTAGCGCTGTACGAACGTAAACGTAGGTTTTACCAGTACCTGTTTCCATCTCGATAGTATAGTTTTTACCATTCTTGTAAGTATCTCCATAATTTTCGGGGTCAATACCGTTCCGTTCCTGTATTTCGCGTACGTTTTTTGCAAGCTGTTCGTCACTTACTTGCAAGCTGTTACCCCTAACAGTAAAGTCTTGGGATATATTCGCAAATAAGCTATCCTCTGCGGCTAACTTAGCTTGCAGGGTTTGAAGTTTAACGCCATCGGCTGCATATTGCCCATCAAAAACATTTGCAACTGCATTTATTGCTTCTAGCTGGAATGGCTGTTCATCGAACTGTATATTTTTCATAGACATTAGATCGTTTTAAACTCGCCAACGTGTTTATTTCTGCAGATATTAGCTATGTTGATCTTAAGTGCGTCGTTGTTATTAAAGGCGCTATCAAGTGCTACAAATTTTGCGGGTGACATATCTGCGATTTCTGTCGCTTGTTCTAGAGTTAGCTGATTGTCATCTACATAAGCAATCAATCGGCCATCGTCAACGATATAGACCCAACCACCGCTGGACAAGTTTTTCTTATCTACTTTTGCGTCGAGAGTAATCCGACTCTTTAGCATTATTTCTGCCAATAGTTCTTCGGGCGTAGCAGCTGAATTTTTGTTGGATGCAAAATTAAGTACAGCTTGAGTTGGATCTTCTGCGGCCTCAGCCTCATCCCATTCAGCAAAATTGCTTGAACCGAGTTTGTATACGCGAAACCCAGTGTCAATCGATCCGCTTTCTTCTTTGATCTTCATTCCAGCACGTCGAATGCGTTCTTTAGCAATATCTGATATTGTTTTATAACCAGCTTTGTAGGCTTCACTGCTTTCGTCTGTAAGTTCTGGAAGCTGTACCTGTATATGCCTACGATTGCCACCATCTTCGACGTTTAGCTGCATTAAAGCATGTGCCGTTGTACCAGACCCCGAAAAGAAGTCTAATACAATAGAATCTTTGTCTGAGCCAACTGTTAGTAATTGCTTAATTAAGGCTACTGGTTTTGTGTAATCAAAGTAATCAATACCATCGAATAATTTCCTAATCCCTTTAGAGGCTTGTGTAGTAGAATATTCATCTATTACTGAGGACGGCCGCTGCGTTCTATCTATGATATTGCCTTCGTTGTCGGCATTTAGATATTGTTTCGTATAAACTATCCATACACCTTGCGAATCTTTTCTAAAAACAATATAACCATTTTCTAGGCCCCATTTAAGCTTATCCCTAGACCATCTCCAGCATGCCTTTTTGCCTCCGTTATTATCAGCAGGACTAACTTGATTACCGTCGGGAGTGTCTATAGGATAATCGAGACTTGCCGAGTATTGTATTGTACCCATGCCCAATTTTTGTGGATAAAATTTACCTCTTGTTTGCTCATACTCATCAAATTGTGTATATCTTTCTTCATTGCTAACGGGTAAGCCGTTAATATTTGCTTCATCTATATTTCTTGCAATCGCAAATATATACTCATGCTTACGTCTGAATGTTTTACTATCGGAGCTACCACCACCTTCTTTATTAGTCCATATTAATTGCGTGACAAAGTTTGACTCGCCAAAAACTTCTGTGCATATCCGTTTTAAAGCATCTTGTTCATGGTCATCTATGCTTATAAAGATTAGACCGTCTTCACTAAGAAGGCTCTTTGCTACCTGTAGGCGTGGATACATCATACTCAACCAACTGCTATGCTTTCGGCCACTAGTCTCTTTTTTACTTTCAGTATTTTCACCTGCCTCATTCTTCTGGCCAGTGTATTCTAGGTAAGTTTTTAGGCCTTCCTGGAAATTGTCAGGGTATATAAACTCTTTACCAGTATTGTAAGGAGGGTCAATGTAAATCATTTTAATCTTACGTCGATAAGAATCTTGCAGAGCCTTAAGCACTTCTAGATTATCACCCTCAATAAATATGTTTTTTGTAGTATCCCAATCAACACTTTCTTCGGGCGCAGGCTTAAGGGTCGCTGTTGTGGGTAGCTGGGCAACTGCTTGAGCACGTTGCTTACCCGGCCAAAACAAACCAAACTTTTCTGGAGCAGTTTCAGCGTCCCCATTCACTAGTTCGCGTAGTTTGTTTACATCAAGCTTCCCGTCACTAATGATTTGCGGTGCGATGTCTGCGATTTGTGCAGCTAACTCAGTCTGAAAGTTAGGTGACTCTGGAATTATTTTTTCTGGTATGCTTTGTTCGTCGTTCATATATATCCTTTCTATTTGAGATTCCACTGCACAATAAATAAAGTTTCAAGCTGTGGCCGAGCCTCTATACTTGCCCTAATTGTATCATTCAAAAGTAGCATTTCATCATCGATGGCACGGCTTTTCTGCCTATACTCTTGCTCTTCGTCATCTTGTTTGCGTTGGAGCATAATTTGCTTGCGTTGTAAGTCTAGTCGCTTACTCATGTCTGTCTCTGTTTGAAAGTCTTTTTTAAGTTGGCGAATTTCACCTTCGCGTTTTTTTAGTTTAAGTCGTACGCTTCGACGCAAGTCGTCGGCTCGTGAAGCGATTCGCGCAAATTCTTCGTTCATAAGATGACTGTCGCGCTGTTTTGCCTCTGCTTCAATTTTAGCTATAGTTTTTTCTTGTTGTTTTGAATAGTCACCGGGTGTGACCGTTGATTGATTAAACGAGGCTTCGAGATCAAATAACTTAGCAGCTGTTTCAGTCGCTAATTCTTGGCCGTCAGATGTCCGTGCTAGTGCAAGGTAGTATTCTTCTTCTTGAACGTCGCTCTTGCGTGTATACCTAACAAGTGAAAGCTCACCTCGTTGACCTACGTATGGTTCCAGCAAGGATATTTTGTTACCAGCACCTGTATACATAAACTCCATCGCCCCGTTAATAGTATTAATGTCTTTTGCTTTTTCTAATACGGCAATTGCAAGTGGGTGGTTAGCGCGATATCTGTGTTGTGCGTCAGCTTCGTCCGAATATGCATATGTACCGAGTGGTACGCCTGTTGCAAACGGGGGAACAGACTTAAGAGTGAATCCCTCTTCATTAAAGTCAGCATAATGAGCAAGGATGTGTTGACTCACTTTCCAAAGCCATTCAGTATGCCTATCCATGTAATATTTATTCTCGCCACGGGCAACTTTAAGTTTTTCTTGTACATCACTATCAAAGTTGTCTATTAAATGCTGCCGTGCAGTTTTCTTTTGTTTGTCTATTCGTTCACCAAAAACGTCTTGAATTTTGTCAAAGTCTGCGTCTATCTGATCGGGAGTACGGACACCCGTGAGAATAATGTTGGCAATATTAAGCTCGAAATCAAAACCAGATTCAATTGCACCGAGAATTTCGTCGCTAGCACCAAATACACCATCAAAGAGCTTAAACTTTTCTGATAGTAATTGGAGTATTCGCTGTTCAGCACGGTTACCTTTGTTTAGAAAATTAAAGACCAATACGTCGGATTTTTGGCCATATCGATGACAGCGACCTATGCGTTGCTCTACGCGCTGGGGGTTCCAAGGCAGATCGTAGTTAATTACCATGGAGCAGAATTGCAGGTTAATACCCTCACCAGCCGCTTCTGTAGCAACCATAATCTCTGCTTCGTCTCGAAAAAATTCAACTATAGCAGCACGACGGTCGGAGGTTTTGACCCCACTAATAGTATCTGTGCCGTTATGCTTTGCAAGCCATTTTTTGTATATCTCGGTTCCTCGGCCTCCGCCTCCACTACCGTTAAACATAGCCACCTTACCCTGATAGCCGCTCTTTTCGAGAAGTTTCACTAGATAAGCCTGGGTTCGTGTAGATTCTGTAAAGATTATTGCCTTGCGTTTAGCCTTGTATTTAGGCAATTCTTCAAAACCACGCTTAAGTGCAGAAAGCAGAGCATCACCCTTAGACTCATGCGTAATACTCTTGGCAAGTTTAGACATTTGACGAAGCTCTTGTGCTTCGCGCTTCATTGCTTCAATTTCTTGTGGGGTTAATTTAGTCTCACTATCATCATTTAACAGTTCATCATCTGATTCTTCAGATACAGTATCCAGTAAGTCAGTATCAAATATTTTTTTGCCGCTATTGTCCCGTCTGATTCCAGCCTTTGCTTCGATTTCTACGCGTATCGCAATAGCTTCCAATGTATGGCTAATAGCAAAACTAGACGAACCGAGAAGCTTGAGTAACAACAACGTTATTAGTGTTCTTTGTGATGACGAGAATGCATACAGCTCTTCTCGTGCAAGGTATTCAGTAACTTGGGTATATAGCTTGGCTTCTTGAGAATTAGGTGTAAATTGTTGGGTATTTGCTCGACGCTTCGTGTATTTAATATATTCTTGGACTTGTCTTCGGAGTGAACGATTAATAATTGGTTTAAGCCTAATACGTAAATCCGAAAGTGTTTTCTCGCCTTTTTCCCCAGGATTGATATTAGTGTATTCATCTTTAAAAGAATCAAATCTACCAAAATAATCATTGTCGATAATGCTCACTAGGCCATATAACTCTAGTAATGAATTTTGTAGAGGTGTCGCAGTAAGTAAAAGTTTAGGAGTATTTTTAAAAGTATTTTTAATGGTGTTTGCTGTAATATTATCTGGTTTGTATACATTCCTAAGCTTGTGGGCTTCATCAAAAACCACAAGATCCCAGCGAACGGTTTGCATAAGTTCATGATAGTTTGCTGCAAAATTGTAAGAGACAATTATTATATGCCTACCTACCAGTAGCTTGTCGCCATTTTTTTCGGCCTTACGTATTTTTTGCGAATCAAGAATAATACTAGGAAGGTGGAATTTTTCCTGGAGCTCCAAGGCCCATTGCTGACGCAGGTTTGCAGGCGCAACAATTAGTAGGCGACGCTTTTGCTCGGCCCATTTTTGGGAAATGACTATACCTGCTTCAATGGTTTTGCCTAGACCGACTTCGTCCGCTAAGACTGCACCCTTGCTAAAAGGGCTACGAAAAGCAAAGAGTGCCGCATCGATCTGATGTGGCAGGGGGTTAACTTTAGCGTCCAGTACAGTTCCAATTAATTTTTCGCGATCAGCAGAAGAAGTTTTACGAGTTAATAAGTCTGCAAAATATTTAGCTTGATGATCTGAAATAATTGACGCCATATAGAATAAGTATATCTTTTATCAAGTAAGAAACAACTTAGTGACTGCTGTAATATCTATGGGCAAAGTTCGCGCTCAAGGGCTACCTATGTTGATATTATAAAGCTATTGCCACTGTTCTCGCCTTTTGTTACTAAGGGCGAAATTGCCAATCTACCAACATATAGTTTTTATGCACGACTTGGTGCAGTGCATTCTCAGGAACCTATGTCTGGAGTAACGATTAAACCTGAGGAAAATGGATCTGTTGAAATTGCGGAGCGTGTAAAGATTTCATCTCGAGAATTGTATGGGTATAAGGAAGAGTCTATTGAGATAATCCCAATCATAAATAACACTCCCGTATACCAGGTACCAAAGCTCCGGTAACGCGTCATGTTCTATACCTGAGTTTCATTTATTCCAATTTTCTAGCAGTTATATTAATAATAGGATATGCAGTTTACATAAACACAAATAAGTGTTAATATAATATACAAATAGTAGAGATTTAAGTAAGGATCTATTTGTGCAAGAAATTAATTTATATCATCTGTTAAAGTTCTATGTTAAGCACTGGGCAGTTATTGTAATCGCTACAGTCATTGGACTACTCGGCGGTGTTGTGTATAACAACTTCATTCAGGTACCAATGTATAAGAGTAATGCTACCCTTTTAGTTATTAATACAGATGCTAAAGATGCTGCAAGTAATACGACTCTTATCAATAACTATAGTGAAATTATTAAATCACGTAGAGTTCTAGAAAATGTTATAAGTGCTAATAACATTAACTTAAGCTACGAAGCACTTGCAGGTTCTGTAGATACAACGACAAGTAAAGATACTCAAGTTATTAAGCTTAATGTAACGACTAAGAGTCCTCAAGATAGTGAAAAAGTAACTAATGGTATCATCAGTACTTTTAAGACTGAAATTAAGAATCTCTACAACAAAGAAAACATTAAGATTGTAGACACAGCAAGCTATAGCTCTACTCCATATAACGTACGTACTGGATTACAACTTATTCTTGCAAGCATGGTTGGATTCATGGGTTCTATCATAGGGCTATTCTTC
>CAJAXB010000084.1 GCA_903946795.1 uncultured Candidatus Saccharibacteria bacterium
CACACGTTACAGACCCACACCTAAAAGCGATTCATGAAAAGTATCACAGAAAAACGTGATTGCAGTCTTAGTTAGTTTGGCAATTATTCAGTCTTGAATCAGCATCACTAGCAGTAAGTTCCATTTTTTTACAAATAGTCTCGTTCGAACTTAAAACATAGTCTGGGCGTACCCCAACGGCAATGTCAGTGGGTTTTTTGGGATTGAACGGTAATCGCACCTTAATACGCTTTAGAACATCCGTGGCCTTACCTGTTGAATCTACCTCAACTTGTGCATTAACAAATTTATTTGGTGTACCAGTACCATCAATTGCACTATTACTGTTAATGGTAACTTTTGACGGTGTATAAAGTGATTTAACGCGCAGTATGTAATTAGGCTTATCAAGGTTAGTTACAGTAAATTTACACTCATTGGAGCACTGCACTCCAATAACATCTCCTCTTCCAATATCGTTCTTGTCTTTTGTCTTCTGTCCACTAGATACAGGATATAAAATAAACGTTTTAGTCGCACTATCAAGTGTGTCTTGAGACAACACTCCTAATGGAATTAGGTCCACACGTAATGCACCAACATTATTTGAACCCCATGTAGTTTTATTGGGAAATTGCCCCGCGACTGCACCATTTCGTATTGCACTACTACCATTCGCGTTATTTACCCAAGAGAGTGTTAGATTTTGAAGGTTGGCCGAAAGTCCATCACTAGTTTGAGTACTTAATGGTACCGTAAAGACTGAGTCAGTACTTACGGAACCGATAAGTGTTTCTGGTTTAGTATCGTATAAAAGACACGTGTTGCTTGAATTGCTACCACTTTGACCCAACTGAGCGCTTGCTGCATCAAAAGGGTTTTTGTTTTGGTCTATCGGCGCTTTAAAACTCACATTCTGGTCGCAAGATTCTCGTTTGGGAGACAGATCGACATTTATGTTTGGCAACACATCAATAAAGGCATTAATGCCTGATTCAGCAGCATAGTTTGCCTGAGCACTCAGTTGCCTATCAAGAGCCTCTCTTTGTTCACGTCGCGCCAATTGCGCGAAACCTGTAACGATAAGGCTGAGAATGATCATGATAATCAATGTAATAACTATTGATACGATGCCTTCTTCATTAAGTTGTTTATTATTCTTATGCATACCTACACCTATTAAACTATTATAACCGTGGTTGTACAATAGTATTTAAAGCAGACACAGCACAGAATTGACTACCTGCTCCACTTGTACAAGCCCCATTTGTAAGCTGATCAGAATCACCATATAAGATTTTTACCCCTATGTTATATGACCCTGCTCCTGCTGGCTGAACTTTAAGCGACTGCAAACTCATACCCTTACCGACTTGCTCCGTTTTTTGAGCCTGATCAATAGCTTCATTGCAATTAGAAGTACGCAGAGCGTACGCATTCGGATCACCAACTTTACTATTTAATTTATACTCAAAGCGAACAGTACCAACACAAAACACACCGCTGTTGAATTCAGTACCTTTTGGTAAGTCGTTACCTACTGGATTTGACCCGCTATATTGCACGCTTTGCGTCAATAAATTCATTACAGATCGAGCGCTATTTTGTGCTCGACTCAGCGTAATGCCTTTATAATAATTTCGACCAACCTGGATTAAGCCAAATGTACATAACAACAAGATGACTGAAAATACTGTTGTTGCGATCAATAGTTCAAGTAGGGTAAATCCCTTGTTATTGAGCTTCATTATACTGTCTTAATCCTATATACGATTCTTAATGTTTCAGGGTTACCCGTAACGCCGTCCCATGCTATCTCAACAGTATAGACATTGCTGTTAGCCTCACGAGTAATTTTGTTGCTATACCGCTCCTGCTGGATACATGCACTATTCCCAATAGTCTTTAGTGTACCTGCACTATCCATACAAAACTGGGTTGTATCAGCCTGTAATCCTGTTGGCGGGAGTAATTCAATTAAAGATTGTGCGTAGGCTTGGGCCTCACTGCGCTCCTGTGAAGCGCGGATCAGCTTAAGACTATTGTTTGAAATAGCAAGAGCACCAGTAAGTACAATACTTACCACGGCTGTTGCGATTAATACTTCAACTATAGTGTCGCCTTTCTGGGATCTCATGAAGTTGCGCATGTATTATTCCTTATCTGTAGTGAGCTTGTTGCAGTTCTATTATTGCCGCCAATTGTTATGAGCCCATTCTGATTAGTTGTACCACTGTCAAAACATAGACTGTAACCATCTGGACTATTCTTTTTAGTATCGTATTCTATTAATGCAGCTTGTAGCTCGCTGCCTGTAGCGTCTGAGTAAGTAATACCGTAAAAGCCTGCCTGCTTATACCCTGAAACCAGCTGATCGCTACCTGCACTTGCACCTTCACCGAGACCATTGATAAAAACATATGCGTTAACACCATTTTTTGGTTGAAATGTTATTCCGTTTTTTAAACGATACGTTTCTGCACTATTTGGGATAATTGTGGGGAGTGCGTCAGGCACAGAAGTCACTTCTTTGCCCGAAATCTGTCTTCTACCTGCGAGGTTATACACGGTATAGGTTTCATCAGAACCGAAAACAATCATTCTTCCCAAGAAAATACATTGATTGCTTGTTCCCTTTGTAGAATCTGCATTTGCCGAAAATGTTAGCTTATTCGCTACAACCTCACATTTTTGCGACGTAGAGCTTTCCGAATAGTATCCATTGGCAACGTTATTAATGACAGCATTTATCTGCTGTTGCACGTCGTTAATGGCTTGATTGAATGCGGTTTTGTTTTGTGATTCTGCAACAAGCGTAAAAGCGCTCGCCAACAAAGCACCCGAGACAGCTAAAAATATTAGCGTCTCAATTATAGTAAACCCTCGGGATTTCAGCCCACTTTTCATATGCATTAGTATAGCATAAGCATTGTTTTAGACCCTACCCTATAATCCAAGTAACCTCATGTAGCCATCAATGATAGAAGCACCAAATAACCGTACAATTACTGCCGCAGCTAGGAGGAATGGTCCGAATGGAACATGGCCACGATACTTGAGACGCTTTGCAAGCAATAATGGTAAAGATACCAGCGTGCCCAGCAATGACGCAATGAATATAAGCAGAATGCTTTGTAAAGGGTTTCCAAGTATGGCTCCGAGTAAAAAGCCAAGCTTTACGTCGCCTCCTCCTATCCATTTACCGTGTGAAATGTAGTATAAAGCGTAAAAAATGCCTCCCCCCAAGCCAATTGACACTAGCAGTGAGCCCAAATCCTGTGCACTAAAATTAAAGAAAAGCATGCTTAGTACAACTTGCACACCAGCAACAATCATGAGTGGAAAGATGATTTTATTTGGTAACTTAAACCACCTTAAATCGTATATCGCAAGTGCAACAAATCCTACTAGAAACACCAACCAAAAAATAAGTAGCGTAATACCCTTATCGTCTAAAGTATCCGGCCAAA
>CAJAXB010000085.1 GCA_903946795.1 uncultured Candidatus Saccharibacteria bacterium
AGGCACTATACGAACGTATTTCGCCTATATAGTAAATGGCTAGAGCCAGTATGCTAATGACAGCACCGCGCAAATGGTCAATGTCCATTGGTAGAATAATGACTGCACCAAGTTCCTTTAGATGGGTGATGTTACTGTGGGTGGCTTTTACATAGGGTCCTGTTGCATTACTCCATCGATCTTTCTTTAATACGAGCACTTTGACGTCACGCAACTCAAAATCGCTTGGCATAAGTTTCTTATATGATTTTATAAACTTCTCCTGCCATGCTGGTGTTTCAATGAAACGACAGGCTGCATAGAGCTCAACAATTGATTCACGCTTAATCATGGAGTCGATTGATTTATAGCTTAAATACTTCATAACCTTTTTAGGTGGATGAGCTTTGAGTATTTTTTTGGCCACACTTTGCTTCATCACCCAACATAGCTTTGGAATATCTAGCGTATCTAGCTTTTTCTTTATTGCCTTAAGCTGCGTTTCGAGGTCAGACTCTGGCTTACAACCTATTGCTTTTGTAAGATACTCATCGTGCAGCTTGATAAGTCCTTGAAGGGCATGGTAGAGCTCTTTGTCAGTAGTGTCTTCAGGATCCAAACCGAGTTCTTTGAGCTTCATTCTGACTCGTTGGGCAATATCTGCGATAAGCTGTACATCCACGGATGCATGACCGCTAAGTCTTTCAAGACTCTGCATCTCCATAGTAAATAATGGTTCCTGTGCATTGAGCAGTTGAGATAGTACGTGGGCCATGGTTTCCTAAATCTATTTTAGTTCTTCTGGACGATACCAGCGGGGTGACTGTTTGAGTAATTTAGTAATTTGTGGTTCGGTGAGTAACCCTTTTTGCGCACCTACGTACTGTACGACACTCATTGAATTAATTGGAGCCCATTGTAATGCTCCCTCTATATCACTACCATGAATTAAAGCTGCAACAAAAGTTGATGTAAAAGCATCGCCAGCACCTGTTCGCTCAAATGGTGGTGAGGGGTCGGGATATATTGGCATCTTAAATCGTTTCTTGCCGTCAGATGCATATGCTCCATCTGGTCCATCACTAATAACTACAATTTTAGGACCTAATGCATGAAGCTTATCAAAGAGATCATGCACATTTTTATAGTCACCTTTTGTAATCATTACTGCTTCTTCACGATTCACAGCTAATACTTCAGTATTTTTATAGAGTTCTGCAAGTCTCTTAGTGCCCATATTTATCTGGAACGTACCTGGTTGGAATGCTAATTTTACGTCTTGGTGCTGAGTGAGCCACGCAGCAAGCTCATCATGAAATTTCTCAGCTGTTTTGCTAATTGAGCTAAAGTATATCCATTTAGGTATTTCATCCGGACGCAAATGTGGCCAATGATACACATACTCTTCGTGTTTAATAAGAATCGTACGTTCAGCCTTGTACCAAAGTACATAATGGTAGTTACTCTTTTGCTTAGGATTAACTTTGATGAAACGTGTATCTACCTTATTCTTTTCAAGAGAGGCGATCATATCGCGACCGTTTTGGTCACCCCCTACGTTTGCATAGAGCGCACTCTTTAAGCCAAGTCGTGAAAAACTGACACTTGCATTTGGTGCATTGCCAACAGCTTCTAATACTTCAACGTGATCATAGGGGATCTTAACCCCGAAAGGCATAGTTAACCAACGGCCTTTATCATCTTTGGTTGCGTGAGCCTGATCATCCATCAGCTTTATAAAGGCATCAGTAACAATATCTCCAACCGATAAAACGTCAATGCTCATTGGTGCCACCCCTTTCAGTTTCATTGTATTGCACTTATGTTTATTTTA
>CAJAXB010000086.1 GCA_903946795.1 uncultured Candidatus Saccharibacteria bacterium
CGCCCAGATATGATTGCTATGATCGCAATGAGTACGGCGTTTATGCTGACAGGTGCACCATTTGAAGGTCCTGTTGCTGGCGTGCGTGTTGGTATCGTTGATGGCAAGATGAAAGCCTTCGCAACTCCTGAGGAGCTCGACAACGGTCCACTTGACCTTGTTGCTGCCGGAACAGAGAATGCAATTATGATGGTTGAAGCCGGCGCCAGCGAAGTATCAGAGGCACAGGTGATTGAAGCCTTGTCATTTGCGCAAGAAGCTATTCAGCCAGCAATCAAGCTACAAAAAGAACTGGTCAAGAAAGTTGGTGTCACGCCACTTCCATATGAATTGAGTCTCCCTCAAGAATCTATTCAAGATGAAGTCGATGCGTTTCTTAAGGGTAAAATGGGCAAGAACATTCGCACCAATTATCCAGATCGCCACGAAAAAATGCACGTTATTCGAGAAGAATTACTCGCTCATTTTGCAGAAAAACTTGGTGATGAATTCGAATCAGTCAAGCATGAATATGAAGATGCGTTCGCATCTGCAGCCAACAAAGATGTCCGAAAAGGTATCATTGAAGAAAATGTTCGACCTGATGGACGTGCTTTTGACGAAGTACGACCTATAAGTCATGAAGTGGGCTTCTTGCCTCGAGCTCATGGATCTGCACTCTTTACACGCGGTATTACACAGGGAATGAATATTGTGACGCTCGCACCACTAAGCTACGCGCAACTTATCGACACAATGGAAAAAGAAGCAGAGAAGCGCTATATGCACCACTTCAATGCCCCAGGCTATACAATTGGCGAAATTAAGCGATTAGGCTCTCCTGGACGACGTGAAATTGGTCACAGCGCACTTGCAGAACGCGCCCTTGCAGCAGTTATCCCATCTGATGCTGATTTTCCATACACAATACGCGCAGTCACTGAAATTATGAGCCAGCACGGTAGTACAAGTATGGCCGCAACATGTAGTAGCACATTAGCACTCCTTGACGCTGGTGTTCCGCTAAAGCGCCCAGTAAGCGGAATCGCTATGGGTCTCATGCTTGATGGTAAGAAGGCAATTATTTTAACTGACATTGCTGATGCTGAAGACTTTGCTGGTGATATGGACTTCAAGGTAGCTGGTACCGAAAAAGGTATTACTGCACTACAGATGGACATGAAAGTACACGGACTTGGCATTGATATCCTGACTGAAGCTCTTGAAAAGGGTAAAGTTGGACGAGCATTCATTCTCAATAGCATGATGGAAACTATTTCTGAACCTCGAAAGAGCCTGAGCCCATATGCACCACGCGTAGAGTCAATTAAGATTAATCCAGATAAGATCCGCGAAGTTATAGGTAAGGGTGGTGAAACTATTCAAAAGATTACTGCAGAAACCGGTGCCGACATTGACATTAAAGATGATGGAACAGTCATGATCGCAAGTCCTGATGGGGCAAGCATCAAGGCTGCAACTGAATGGATTCAGAGTATCGTTGCTGAACCTGAAGTAGGGAAGATCTACCGCGATGTACCTGTTATGACCGTTATGGATTTCGGTGCTTTTGTGCAAATCATGCCCGGAAAAGATGGTCTAGTTCACGTCAGTGAAATGTCAGAAGAGCGTGTCAATAAACCAAGTGATGTTGTTAAAGAAGGTGACCGTGTTGATGTGAAATTAGTGGCAATTGATGATCGAGGTAGGTTACAATTAAGTATGAAAGCTGCAGCTCGAGAGCTCAAAGAAAAATAGGAAAAGTAGTGTCAAAACGAACACGTAAACCACTAACAAAACTGCAACACCTCGGACTCGGAGTGTTGGGTTTTGTTGCTGCATGGCTCGTGTTCTTACGGGCAAGTGATACCGGTAGCCTCCAGCAATACGGAATATTGACACTGTGTATCATTTTCGGATTAGTACAGCTATCCAAAGCCATTCGTCGTTCATTAAAGGTATGACAAAAAAAGTGCGTCTTGAACAGATCAAGGCAGATATTATAGAACAAAATATCTGCCCCAATTTGGCTAAGACCGCCAAACAGTTAGTATTCGGTCACGGTAATCCTACAGCTGATATCGTTTTCGTTGGTGAAGCACCAGGGAAAAAAGAAGATGAAACAGGAGAGCCATTCGTAGGAGCAGCAGGTAATTTTTTAAATACTATGCTTGCAAGTATTAACCTCAAACGATCCGATACGTACATTACCAATATTGTGAAGTATCGTCCCCCAAATAATAGGGATCCGTTAGCTGATGAAAAAGCAGCATTTTTGCCGTTCTTATTTTCTCAGATTGATGTTATCAATCCAAAAGTAATAATCACGCTCGGCAGGCACAGCACCGCATGCTTCATTCCAGATCAGCAAATTAGCGATATACACGGTCAACCCATGCGGGTAGAAATTCCTGTCAACGGAAAGACACATACATGGACAGTTCTACCGTTGTATCATCCGGCTGCCGCACTATACAACGGAGGACTCAGAAGTACATTGCTTGAAGACTTCCAGATAATCCCTTCACTTATTACAAAAGAAACATAATTTATAAACATTTTTTACCAATGAAAGGAATAAAATGAATCCAAATAATACACAAAACGGCGAGAGACCCCCACAGGGTCCGTCGAATAACAGAAAACTAAATAGACGCCCCCAAAATAATAACCGACGCCCACAAGCGAACAATGCTCAGCCATTAGCAACGGGCCGGAGTGTTTCTAGAAGTGCAGCATTACGCGCACAAAAACGAAACCAGGAAGATGCCACACGTATTGCTAATCAGCACCTTGACGCAAGCAGTAAGGGGCAGGGATCGGGCCGACGCGCAAACTTTATCGACGACTCACCACGTCTAAAAATTATTGGACTTGGTGGACAAGATAGTGGTGGTTCAAAGAACACCATTCTTATTGAGTATATGAACGATGCAGTTATTATGGACTGCGGAAATGATCTTGGTGTAGACCTGCCAGGTATTAACTACGGCATTGTCGATACGACCTATCTTGAATCAATTCGACATAAACTTCGCGCATATATCATTACTCATGGTCACTTAGACCACATTGGAGGACTTCCTCACATCGTTCCAAAATTCCCAGCACCAATTTATGGTAGTAAGTTTACTATCGGACGTGTTGAAGAAATCTTTAATAACTTTGGTCTTCCAATGCCAGACGGCTTTGAGCTTAAAACAGTCATGATGAATGAGGATACTCATGAGCGATTAAAGATTGGCTCGTTCTTTGTAGAGCTTGTTCGCGTAACTCACGCTATACCTGGAAGTACAGCCATCGTGCTTGATACACCGGTAGGTCGAGTGATCAATACTGGAGACTTTCGTCTTGATCCAAATCCTCTTGATCATGAGCGTACCGATACGGATCGTCTTGAAACACTTGGTCGCGAAGGGGTACTCGCACTACTCAGTGAAAGTACGACAACTGATCGACCGGGACGTACACCAAGTGAAAGTACGATTGAAGAAAGTTTCAACAAGATCATGCAAAATGCTCCAGGACGTATTTTTGTCGGTGTGTTCTCAACAAACATGAACCGCGTACAGATGATTATAAACTCTGCAGTCCGGCATAACCGTAAGGTTGCGATGGATGGGCGAAGTATGGTGAGCACACTCGAAATGGCTGTTCGCCATGGTTTTATGAAGATTCCAAAAGGAACTTTCGTGCCAATTGCTCAAGCAGCTACTATGAACGACCAAGAGCTAGTTGTAATCTGCACCGGTTCTCAAGGAGAGCCAAGTTCAGCACTACAGCGTATGAGTAACGGTGAACACCGTCATGTAAAACTAAAGGCTCAAGACACCGTTATCCTTTCGAGTACGCCAATTCCTTATTCAGGAAACGATGGTAAAATCCGTCAAATGGTTGACGATCTAAACCGTAAAGGTGTGCATGTCTTCCAGCATATTACTGCTGAACTTGATAACACGGGGCCACTCCACGTATCAGGTCACGCGAGTGTTGAAGAGTATGCAGATATGATTAATATGACACGTCCTAAATTCTTTGTGCCAATCTACGGAGATTACACTGGTAAGAGACGACACATTGATATCGCTATAGAACAGGGTATTCCTCGAAAGAATACAATTAATATAGAGAACGGTGAAGTTCTTGCATTCACAAAAGATACTATGGAAGTGATCGGAACCGTGCCAAGCGGTACCGTTCTTGTCGACCAGAGTGGCTCTATTGTGAACAATATTGTCGTAAAAGATCGACTCATGCTCGCAGAAGAGGGTCTTGTGGCAGTAGTATTAACTATTGATAAGCGCAGCGGTGCACTTGCAACGAGCCCAGAC
>CAJAXB010000087.1 GCA_903946795.1 uncultured Candidatus Saccharibacteria bacterium
ACCAAGATATACCTCGCAGTAGTACTGTACCGTAACACTCAAAATAGACATGTCGCCAGCCCGTGCAGCAACTCGTTCTGCAACTTCTTTCTGGACTAGTAGCACAATTGTTTCAGGAGGGTTAGATGACTCGCACAGTACCCTAAGGAGATTGCTCGTTAGATAATATGGAATATTAGCAACGACTTTGTACCCTTTTGGCATTGTCGCGTAATCAAATGTCAGGCAATCTGCGTGAACTACTGAGAGATTAGAGTTATGAACCCGGGTAGGTAGTTGCCGAGCTAATTCATCATCGTATTCTAGTGCGGTTACTGATTTGGCACGCTTAACAAGTAGCGACGTCAATGTTCCGAGCCCTGGACCTATTTCAAGGACAACATCAGCTTTTGTAACATCGGCTGCTTCACACATTGCCTCTAGACTCAGTTCGTCATGTAGCCAGTGTTGACCAAGTGCTTTCTTTGGAATGGGATCACTCATAGTACTTACCACCACCTATTCACAATCCAAAAATTATAAGCTCCCTGCCATCCACCGTAGCGTTTTGCATAATTTGAACACCAGCGTAATTGCGTCACTGGGTTGGTTGACCAGTCTGCTCCAGCACTTGCCATTTTATATCCTGGAGTCGCCTGACATAATCCATAGCCAACGCCCGCTGAGGTTGGTGCGCCATGGTACGCAGGACATGCACCATATTCACCCTGCCATTTTGTCGGACACCAACCAGATTCTTTACCAATAATGTAGTCGACAGCAGCGTAGTCCGCAGGTGACACGCCAGCAGCTACCAGCCATTCTGCTCGGGTTCCAAGAATTATAGTCTTTGTGCCTTTAGCTATGATTTTCTTTACTGGAATAAGTGATTCAAATTGCTGCAAAGGAGTTTTTACTGCTGTCCCATCTTGCGTGACTTCATATACGACAACTTTTTTACCCAGGACACCTTCCTGAATTACTTTGTTCTCACCAGCTGGTAGAGTTGGATCGTTACGAGTTTCTGTTTCAAATGCAATTGTTTCTTCAATCACTTCAACTTTTTTACCACTATTAGCAACGACAATATTAAGGTCAGGGGTCAACTTTGTATTTGGACTAGGGAAAACTTGCTGGTCAGTCGAAAGTTTAATATCTTTACTCTGCAACAGGCCTTTGACTGTGTCTTCTCGAGTTCGCACGGGGACAAGTGTACCGTACAAGTTAAGTTGTACAGTTATTGCACGATCTATTGCTAAGTTTTCACCAATGATGTCTTGTGTTGTAATATCTTCTACGGGAGCCTGAACGATTCCATCTTCTGGCGTTAATTGTATCCCTGCTTTTTCAGCAATGGTACGCGGATCTTGATATGCGCTCAGTACAGTAACTTTTCTACCTTTATCTTCAATAGTGACCGGTCGCGCTTTATATACATTAACACTGAAATTATCTTCCAGGATTTTTGTATCAAGAGCTGGTTCGACAATATCCTGATCATTAATTTCAATATTTTGTTTTTGCAGTAGTTCTTTTACTGTCTTGGAGCGAGTCGGTAAGGTCTGCTTTTGAGTATTCACGGTCAGCGAAACCACATGTAGGTCATCCGGTTTTACCACTTGACCATTAAATAATACCAGCCCTATAGCGGTCATAAAAAATAATGCAAGAAACGTGATTACCGGCACGACAAAGGGGTGGTGCTTTATACCCCGTGGCCAATTCTGAGGTTTTGGTAGTGTCTCTGATGCCTTGCTATGTTTTTGCTTATTTTTCATACAATAATTTGTCACGTGAGAATTCAGCAGATGTTTAGACTCGCATTCTCAATCGCAATCATTTTTATTGTAACAAATCAGAGGTGCGAGAGAAAGCACGCACGACAGGCATCACAGTTGTTCCGACATTTAAATCTTTCAGATCATCAAGTGTAGCCCACGTATATGCTAGAATTTCAGGCCGATGTAAATAAATTCGAGGCTTATGTTGAAGGCTGATAATAAAACAATGATTTCGGCTTGTAATCCCTCTGCCTTTTAGCGTTTTCATGCCAAACTTGACGCATTGATGCGTTGCAACTTTTATGCCAGTTTCTTCCATGAGCTCACGAACAGCTCCTTCAGCAGGGTCTTCAC
>CAJAXB010000088.1 GCA_903946795.1 uncultured Candidatus Saccharibacteria bacterium
GCAATCAGCAGCACCTGTCCACTCCGAATAATCTTTTTTGGTGTATGTGCGTTTGCAAGTCTTGCACCAAGTATTGAGAAAAGCACTAATGCTGCTGACAATGGCAAAATTTTAAGACCAGTCTTGAGCGCATCGTAGCCTAATGTCATCTGTAGATAAATCGGTAGAATAAAGAACATTGAGCCAATAATGAGATTCTGTGCAAAGGCAACACCAAGACCACTACGCAGTTGTGGAATCTTGAGGAGGGATACTTTAAATAACGGATGGCCACCATGTGCTTCAAGCTTCTGCTGTCTTCGATAGAACAGATATAGAATGAGCCCACCAGCAAGAATAAGGTAGCTGACAATTGAAATGCCAAATGGAGCAACATTGACCCCAAATATTTCTGGCGTTGAGCGAGGCTTTACCCAGCCCCATACTTTACTTTGCAACATACCAAAGACAACCATGACAAGACCAGTCGCAGATAGTAGAAAGCTTGGAATATCCACTTTTGTGGTCTTGGCAGATTTTTTAACATCCGCAATGACGCGACTCGTGAGCAGTACGCCAAACATAATAACCACTTCAGACGCGAACACGTAGCGCCATGAAAGATATGTCGTCATATAGCCACCGATGAGTGGACCTAGTGCAGCGGCACCACCAGTAACACCACCAATGATTGCATATGCTTTAATGCGGTCCTGTCCTGAATAATTAGCGGCGGTCAGAGAGGCAATAGCGGGGATTACCATAATGGCACCAATGCCCTCAACAATTGACCAGCCAATAAAGAGCATCGTGAAGTTAACGCTCAGTGCAGTAATCAGTGAACCGAGAGCATAGATAATTGAGCCTATGACAAATGTTTTTTTACGACCCCATATATCGCCAAGCTTTCCACCAAGTAGCATGAGCGCTGCCATAGTTAAGGTATAAAAGGTAATTGCTAACTGCATAGAAGAAACTGATGTTTTAAGATCATTCACTACAGTTGTGATTGAGACATTCATTACTGTGCTATCAAGAACCATCACGAACTGAGCAAATGCCAAGATTGTTACTATCGCCCATTTGTTTTTCTTCATAGCCTTGAGTATATCACGGGTGTGGCTTAGGCCTTACCGGTTGCCAATGCATAGAAAAGAATTACAGCAGACACCGCCATAACGCCAAATGTCAGGCGCACGAAGGTATTGGATAAAACACTATTTCTATATTCACCCATAATGTTTTTATTATTCCCAATGCGTGCAATGAGTAGCAACAGCGGCACGGCCGCGATGGCATTAAAGACTGCCGTAAAGATGAGTGCTTGTATCGGGTCTACTCCGATAAAGTTAAGCAACAGCCCGACAAGCGTCGCGCCTACTATGACTAAATAGAAAGGTTTGGCTCGCTTATATTTTTTACGTAGACCTTCTTTCCAGCCCACAGCTTCACTAATTGCATATGAAGAAGAGCCTGCCAATACTGGTATTGCAAGAAGGCCAATACCTACAATCCCTACAGAAAAGAGTGCTTTTGCAATCATACCTGCATGTGGGAAACTCTGGACTAATGGTTCAAGTGCTCGCGCAGCATCTGCGGCGGTTCTAATTTCAGTTGTACCATTTGCAAATAATACAGAGGCACAGACAATGACAATAAACCAGGCTGTGACACTGGTGAGTGTCATACCAACAAGATTGTCGGTACGTAAACTTTTCAAATAATGTTTTGTAATGATTGGCGGTTTGCCATGCTCTCCTAATCTACGGGATTGTATTTCATTCTCTACTGTTTCTGATGTATCCCAAAAAAACAAATAGGGAGAAATTGTCGTTCCGAGAATAGCAACGTATAAGTACACCATGTCAAAACCTAATTTTTTCGGAAAGGTAAACGTTGCACGTATAATATCGCCCCAATTCTGACCTATAAGAAACGCGGTTATTGGGTAGGCAAATAGTGAGATAGCGAGCCATTTCAAGATTTTTGCATACCGCTTATAGCTCACGAATATTTCTAGCAGTACAATTACGATTGCAAAAATTATCGCCCAGATTGCTATTGGTAGGGGTGTCACTAAATGCATTGCCGCTGCCATAGCGCCAAGATCTGCACCGATATTAATTGTATTAGCGATAACTACTAATGCGACAGCACCGTACAATAACGATTTACTATAATGGTCTTTAATGACTGCAGCGAGACCCTTACCGGTTACTGCACCAATGCGTGCACATGATTCTTGGACGGCTAACAGCATGGGAAAAATAATTGGAAAAACCCATAACAGACTAAAACCGAACCGTGCGCCAGCCTGTGAATAGGTTGCAATACCCGATGGATCATCGTCGGCAGCACCAGTTACCAGTCCAGGTCCAAGGATACGCAAAAACCGGTTAAATCTTTTTCGGTTAATATGATGCCTTGTAATATTCAAAGCGTGCATTTCGGCCGTATAGATTTTCTTCCCAGCCTTTTCGATATTTTGTACCGTTTTATTATTTTCCATAGTGCTAGAGGTATAGTACAAGGAATCAATCATAGCTTCAACGATGATGTCCGAACGTAGTACAATAATAATCATGTTTGCAGCACTCGAAGCAGCCACAATCCATTCTTATAGTATTCCGTGGTTTATGTACGGAATAGTAGCCGCTGCATTAGTTATCTATGCACTTATCGAGGCGCACCATACAAAAAAAGATCATGTCATTCAATTTCCTGAAGCAGTACGTTGGTCAATCATCTACATCAGTGTGGCGATACTTTTCGCAATTCCCATCTTCTTTTTTATCAGCTCTCAAGCAGCAGGTGAGTATCTCGCAGCCTGGGCAATAGAAAAAGCCCTGAGCCTGGACAACCTTTTTGTTATGGGACTGATTTTTACTAGCTTCAAGGTGAGTCCAAAGCTAGAGCGACGCATGCTTAACTATGGCATCGCGGGAGCTATCATCTTTAGGCTGCTATTTATAGTTGCTGGGCTAGAACTACTGAAAAAGTTTGAATGGGTAAGTATCATATTTGGACTGATTTTATTGCGTGCTGCTTGGAAAGCTTTCCAGGAAGCACGGGGCGGGGATGAGATTGAAGAAGACGTAGAATTTACTGATAAAAAAATCTGGAAGGCAATTACAAAAGTTCTACCGGTGCATCATGAATACGTCGGCCACCAGCTTACTGTAAAAATAAATGGTAAACGAATGCTTACTCTCATGGCAGCTGTAATTATCCTTATTGAGCTCACTGATATTATCTTTGCAGTCGATAGTGTGCCGGCAGTATTAGCGGTCAGTCCGGACCGTTTCATCGCATACGCAAGCAACGTGTTTGCATTACTCGGACTTCGTGCACTGTTCTTTGTATATCAATCAGTTGCCACTAAGTTCTGGGCGTTAACCTGGGCACTTTCTGGCATACTCGCATGGATTAGCTTCAAAATGATCGCAACCCC
>CAJAXB010000089.1 GCA_903946795.1 uncultured Candidatus Saccharibacteria bacterium
ACGCCAATAATCGGAGCGGGGCAGGTGCGAAAGAACTCTTCAGTAACCGTAGTTACTTTGCGAAGTATTTTATCTGAGTTTGCAGCAACAATATCCCGAGGATGCACAGAAGGGGAGCGTACTATAAGATCGTACTCATTGAGATTTGCGAGGTACTCCGGGCCGCTGACTGACTTGATTGAAGCAGGCAAATCAGTGATAGCATTTTGATCACACACGGTAATCTCATTACCTTTACTCCAGTAATCTACTGCTGCTTTTCCCTGTTTCCCATAACCTAAAACTGCTACTTTCATAGTAGTATCATACCTTATTTTTGTTTGCCTTAGGACTTCAATGTCTTCTTAACAAGCGCTGCTACCTGGCTTGGAGTCATGTCAGCTTTTAGGATGACATCTTTTACATTATATTTCGCAACAAGATCTGGAATCTCTTGCTCTCCCATATTTGTAAGAATCAAAACTTTAATCTTCGTGCCCCAATCTGTCGCTCGAAGCTTTTCGAGCATTTCTGGTCCGGTCATCTCTGGCATCATGACGTCTAGGAGGATTATCTCAGGCTTCATCTTCTCGCACAGTTCTAGTCCCTGCTTTCCGTTTTCGGCCGTCTCAACATCGTAGCCATCTGTTTCGAATTTTATTCGGTACATCTGACTAATTGCTTGGTCATCTTCGATAATTGCTATCTTTGTAGCCATACAGTCATAGTAGATTAAGTTGTAACTAAAGACAATGCTAGCGCTTGATGACTTCTTTAATAATCTCAACAATTTGCTGAGGCGTATGGTGTGCTTTGACAATATAGCGATCAATATTGAGCACACTGAGTGACCTTGGAGCCTCATCTTTGCTGATATTCGTAAGTATTATGACGCGCATTGCGCTTCCCCAATCTGTCGCTCGAAGTTTTTCAAGCATCTCGTCCCCATTCATGATGGGCATACGAAGATCAAGCAGAATAAGATCAGGTCTCTGAGCTTCGCAGATTTTCAGTCCTTGTTCGCCGTTATAGGCGACAATTGTTCTATATCCTGAAGCCTGTAATTTGTACGTGTACATTTGTGAGATTGTCTCGTCATCTTCAATGATCGCTATCAGGGGATTCATCAGGGTATGGTACGCAAATAATTGTATCCAATCAAGTTGTGATGACTTCGCTGCTTATGCTACTATGACTTCAGTACTTTAGAAGCACCAAAACGTCACACTTACTATGTAACCGTTGCATAGCAGGTGTGACGTTTTTTTAATACAAAAAGGTTTAACGCATGACATCACCTGAACAGAAATCACCTCCACACATTACGCATGAATATGTGCCTAATCCTGATAAACAATTCGAGATTCATCCACTTACAGACCCTCTTGAGTTACATGAAGCACGAGTGCTCCGAGCAAATGTCTATATTGAGGAGGCTGGTTTTCTTGAGCCGAGCGAACGAGACAGCGACGGTGGGGAACATGACATAGACGATTCACGTTCTATCCACTATGGCGTCTACGAGAACCGAGAGCACACCAGACATTTAGTTGGTACGTCCCGGCTGATAGTTAAGAATAGCGAATCAGAAGTACCGCTCCCTATTGAGCGTCATTTTAGCGTCTATGCCCCAACTGGTTCTGTAGAAGCATCTCGCTTGGTTGTCGAAACAGATAAAAGGGCGAAAGAAAGTCAGCTTTTAGTATCGTTGGCACTGATGCGTTCAATGATTCATACCGCTCAAGATATGAAAGCTCCCTATATTTACGCTGTTGTAGAACCAGGGCTCTACCAACATTTCTTGCGTATTGGATTGCCTGCTGAACAGATTGCAGCTCAAGAGACGGTACAAGCTTACAATAGTGAAAATATAGCGGTTCGCTTTCAGACAGACACGATAATTGACACGGTATGGCAGAAAGACACTGATTTTTTGCACAGAGATGAATTTGGCGTTCGGACAACTCGGTATCCGCGTCTCGGACAATTCTTTAGCGAAAAACCTATACAGGGTAGTAGTACACCGTTCGGTTTTAAAGATGTCACCAATCCGCGCCCCGGCATGTTTACACGAAACCTTGGTTTTTTGCGTAATGAAGAGCAAGAAGCACTTGGTCGTGCAACAGTTGCCATTGCTGGGGCAGGAGGTGATGGAGGGCTATTAGCCGAGCAAATCGTACGATCTGGCGTTGGTTCTATTCGATTGGCAGATCCAGAAGACTTTGATGTTGAAAACATTAATAGACAAGCACATTCTAATTTTAAAGAGCTCGGACGTAATAAAGCCGAGGTTGTTGCTGAAGCACTACTTCGGATTAATCCATGGCTCGACGTAGAAGTGTATTCTGAAGGTATTCATGAGGATAATATAGAGCGATTCGTCAGAGGTTCTGACCTCATTATTGATGAAACTGAATTTACAATGCCAGAACTTGGCACAATGATTAATCGTTCTGCACGCAAGTATGGTACAGGAGTGCTGATGGCGATGAATATTGGATTTGGAGCCCAAGTAACATCTTTTGTTCCAGGACGTGGCAACAGTTTTGAATCATGGCTCGGTATTCCAGAGGATATGCCACTCGATGAAGTGAAAGACCTCGAAGTACCTATATCTCGATGGCTCGGTCACCTGCCAAGTTACGTTGATATTGAAGTCTTTGCTCAGGTTGCTCGCGGAGAAATATCTGCTCCATCTCTGACGGGTGGCGTTGCTTTGGCATCTGGTATTGCTAGCGAGCAGGCGATTCGACACCTTATTGGTGGTAAGGGTACAAAACGACCGAGTCCGGTCATTGCTCCAGGGGCTATAGTGGTTGATCCAGTAGACGGCATGAAGGTGCTTCGACATACGAAAATAGGCTTTTATACCTCTATGGCATCGCTTGTACTGCGCAATAAGCTTGGTCTCGTACCAAAAATTGTCGAATAGTTTATTAGCACTCTATTTACCGCTATAATAACGCTTATGAATAGCGCCCTTCTTCTCATTAATATTCTTGTTGCGCTCTCGATTCTTGGTATCGGTGGTATTTCGGTCCTTAATAACCCCAACCGAAAGATTAATCGTACATTTTTCTACGCAACAGTCGGTCTCGCCGGCTGGGTCATGACCAATTATTTCAGTAATGCCACTAATGTCAGTTATGAGACCGCATTATTGATCAATAAGTTGGTGCTTGCTGTATCTGGCATTGCAGTCGTGTATCTTGTTCTCTTCGCAATTCAGGTTACAGATATCAAGCTCCTACAGCGCCTTAAAATTCCAATTGTATCCCTTGGATTCTTGAGCTCCCTGATAACCCTTACAAGTCTAGGAGTTAAGTCTATTGAATTGCAGGGAAGTGTCTATGCGATTACCTTTGGTCCTCTTTCGTCTGTATATTTTTTGGTTTTACTGATCAATGTCCTTATTATCGTCGGCTCTCTTATCGTTGCAACAAAACGAGCTAAAAAACAGGAGAAATCACGATTTGGCATCATGCTATTTAGTCTCTTTGCAACGTTAGTCCTTGCTGTGGCAACAAATGCTGCAATACCGTATCTAACCGGATCTTTCGCCGCCACTAACGTAGGGCCACTATTCACCTTGATATTGAGTATCGGGTTCTCGTACGCTATCGTGAAACACCAACTCTTTGATGTCAGATTCCTTGTTGTTAGGTCACTCGCATACATTCTGACACTCATGACACTTATTGCAGGCTATATTGTTGTTATTTTCGGTGTTGCGGGTAGTTTGCTCGGAACTGAAAATGTTAGCGGTCAGCAGATAACTATATATGTTATGGCTACCCTACTGTTCGGACTTAGTCTTGGACCTCTGAAACGTTTCTTTGATACGCTTACTACAAAACTATTCTATAGAGATGCATATGATACTCGTGAACTATTAGACGAGCTCAACAAGATTCTCGTTGCAACGGTAGATGTGAAGCCGCTTCTTGAGCAAAGCGCAAAATTACTGCAAGAAACTCTCAAGCCTGAATTCTGTAGTTTTGTCCTCACAGATAATGAAGGAAAAACCAGAACAATTGGTGCTTCAAAGGGTTCACTTGATGCTGAACAGGTACATGCCATATCGAGCTTACAGCTTGGTGGGGTTATTACGGTAGAAGATTTACCAAATATGCATGCAGACATCCGTCAAGGGCTGCTCTCCCGCAATATTGCTCTCATCGGGGTGCTATCTGCTAATGGTAAAGGAACTGATGCTCTTGGCTACGTTATCTTTGGCAATAAACAAAGCGGCAACATCTACACAGCACAGGATATGCAAGTGCTCGATATTGTCGTGAATGAGCTAGTTATAGCTACACAAAACGCCCTCCGTTTTGAAGAAATTCAGACTTTTAATATTACACTTCAACAGAAAGTGGATGATGCGACACGCTTACTTCGTAGCAGTAACGAGAAGCTAAAAGCCCTAGATGAAACAAAAGATGACTTTATCTCTATGGCATCTCACCAATTACGCACACCTCTCACAGCAGTAAAAGGATATGTCAGTATGGTTGCAGAAGGAGACGCCGG
>CAJAXB010000090.1 GCA_903946795.1 uncultured Candidatus Saccharibacteria bacterium
GATAGAATTAAAGAACAAATGAAAAAACCTGTAATTTTTGATGGCCGCAATCTTTACAACCTTGAAGAGATGCAAAAACAAGGATTTTACTACATGAGCATCGGGAGGGACGTGATCAATGCCTAAAACTATCCTTATTGCTGGTGGAGCTGGCTTCTTGGGTTCACACCTTTCTGATTCATACTTGGCCAAAGGCTACAAAGTTATTGCTGTCGATAATCTGTCAACCGGAGCAATCAAAAATATCGAGCATTTAAAAAGTAACCCTGATTTCCTTTTCGTTGAGCATGACATATGTGCTCCACTTCCTTCCGTGATCATGGATCACGAGCTGGAGATTATTGCTAACCTTGCTTCCCCCGCTAGCCCGCCTCACTATCAGAGACTCGCATTAGAAACGCTTAACGTTGGTTCTATAGGAGTGCAAAACCTCCTAGAATTAGCAAAAACAAAAAAAGCACGATTCTTCCAAGCATCTACAAGTGAGGTTTATGGTGACCCAGAAATACATCCCCAACCTGAAACATACAAAGGCTGCGTAAACTCATATGGACCTCGTAGCATGTATGACGAAGCAAAACGTTTTGCTGAAGCAATGATTTATGTTTACCATAATAAGTTCAAAGTCGATACCGCAATTGTACGTATTTTTAACACCTACGGTCCCCGAATGGATCGTGATGATGGACGCGTAGTTTCAAATCTAATTGTGCAAGCACTCGCAGGCCAGCCGCTTACGATCTACGGGGACGGAACTCAAACTCGAAGTTTTTGTTACGTTAGTGACCTTATTCGGGGATTCATAGCGCTTATTGAGTCGGGTGAAGAGGGCCCAATTAATATCGGTAACGATGGCGAGTTTACTATTCTAGAGCTCGCTGAAATTGTTAAGGAATTAACTAAATCGAAATCAGAGATTATTTTTAAGCCACTTCCAGGTGATGACCCATTACAAAGAAAACCAGACATTACTCTTGCGGAGAAAAAGCTCAAATGGAGCCCAACCGTACAACTTAGAGAAGGTCTACTATCTACGATTGAATATTTTAAAAGTTAACGAGGCAATTTAGATTTCTTTAGGTTTTTTGGTTTATTGATTACTTGCTTCTGGAGTATTCGATCAAAGAAGGCTACTGATAAAATTATTAAACCGGGCCAAAACATTTTAAAATAGTGCAGAACTCCATATTTTAGCGATATAGGTGAGCTCGCCCTGAAAGATAAGTAAAATAAATACGCGACAATTGTAACTGTAATGAAAGTTCCCCAAAAAAGTCTGCGCTCAGAGCGGCGAAATATGATAATTGCACCGGGGATTGCAGTCAATACCCAAAACATCGTAATGAACCAACCACGATCGTTATCGGCAGCACCAGCCAATCGTGGACCCAGGAACATGCCAACTGCAGCATTTGGAATCCGTTCCAGTTTATAGGCGTTTAGTTGCTGGTCATTTGAGTCATCGTTTAAGCCAATATGATTAACATATGGTGTTTTTAATGGAGAGCCGAATATCTTATAGTGAGAATAAAGTACCGGCAATACCCAGAGTAAAATGCCAACAATCATAAAAGCTACGACCTTCATCCATTGCTTGAAGGAACCTCTGTATATACTTGCTGCGGCAAGCGGAACAAACCAAATAACATCAATGTAGCGAGCTGCGAATGCCCACCCTGCCAAAAAACCTACAATCAAGCCATGCCTCCAGTTGACGTTCTTTTTAAGCATGACCAACAAAATGCCCGACATCCCAAACAGGCAGACGCTACTATTCCATGGTTGTGCGGTATAAACAATAAGTGGTGAAGCAAATAACGTCGCAAAACCCGCCAACATTCCAGCGAATGGCGACAACAACTCTTTAGCAACCCGATAAACTGCATATACCGTAAATAAATACGTAGCAAAATTAAAGAAAACAAATGGGTCTGTATTAAAGCCTAACCATAATGCCGGTACCGCTACTAACGGGTAGCCTAAGCCATATGAATATGTAGTGTTGAGTTCGGAAAAATTAAAACTTGCGAGAGTACGCGCAATTTTTAGATATTCACCCTGATCATAATAGCCAAACCAACCAAGTGGATACTGTGCAATATCGCGAAAACCAAGAAAGCCCCTAAAGATACCTGCTGGTCGTGCTGGATCAGTTAAGTAATAGAGAAAGAAAAACGAGCCAGCTAAGAATAACAACACATACATCATCGGGTCTCGTTTTATATTCTGTGTTATATTTTGAGTATTTTTTTTGATTAGATTCAACATTAGATTTATGATAGTTGAGCTATCGATCTTAAGCAAGTGATCCTTGTTCTCATGGAGTTTTTTTGCTATTATAAAACAACCTATGGCAAAAATAAACAAACCGTCAAAAAAAAGATTCATAGTCGCAGCAGGCTTACTATTCTTGATTGTCGGAATTTGCATTGGATATTATATCATGCGCAATAATCAGAGCCCTACTTCTGTAATTACTACAGGGAAAGAGCCTCCCGTAAACCTAGATCCTCCTACCAAAGCAGACGCTGAGCGGGTCGAAGACACAAAGCAAAAAATTGTCGATAAACAGAGTAGTGGCACAGGGTCCACTACTTTGACAGGAGCAAAGAAAACCGTAAAGGTGGCAATAACATATGCTGGCCAGTACGGACAAACTGTTGAAGTTGGTGCTGAGGTAGCTGTATTTGAAGAAGGTGGAACCTGTACGATTAAATTCTCTCTAGGCACTTCCAGTTTCACAAAAACTGTCCAAGCAATTCAAAACGTAAATCGTGTAAATTGTCCTGCCGTAATTGTTAATAGCTCGGAGTTTAATCCAAAAGGGGCATGGTCTGTTATGGCAAGCTATAGTTCAAATACTTCATCTGGATCATCTGATATTTCTACGGTGGGAGTTAAATAAGTATGTACAAAAACTTTAATGTAGTTCTACTATCTTTTCTGGTTTTTCTTCTAGCATGCGTTGCGATGCAAGGTACTGCCTCTGCCCTATCGGGGAGCGAATTCCAAGCAGGACGCATCATGGATGATGGTGTTTTCTTTAATAGTAATTCCATCGACACTGCCAATATCCAGACCTTCCTAAACAGTAAGGTTCCCGTTTGCGATACAAATGGCACTCAACCACGAGGAAGCACCACAAGAGCTGCATACGGTGCATCTGTAGGAAATCCCGCACCGTACACCTGTCTCAAAGACTATCGACAAGACACTCCTTCAAAGGTAGGGGAAGATGGTCTTTGTAATGCATACAGCGGGGGTAATAAATCTGCCGCCCAAATAATCAACGATGTTGGTAAGGCATGCGGCATTAGCCCAAAGGTACTAATCGTATTACTAGAGAAGGAACAATCACTCGTCACAGACGACTGGCCTTGGAGCATTCAATATCGTAGTGCGACAGGTTATGGCTGTCCCGACACGGCACCGTGTGACTCCGAGTATTATGGTTTTTTTAATCAAGTTTATTCAGCCGCAAGACAATTTAAACGATACCAGAGAGATCCAACCTCTTTTGGATATCGTGCTGGTCGCAATAATTACATCCAGTATAATCCAAATGCCGATTGTGGGGGAACAAATGTATATATTCAAAATCAAACGACTGCAGGATTGTATAACTACACCCCCTATCAGCCAAATGTATCAGCTTTAGCAAATCTAAACGGCGCAGGAGACAGCTGTGCAGCCTATGGCAACAGAAACTTCTGGGTCCTTTACAACAATTGGTTTGGCGGGCCCTTCGGACCAACTAAACTTATCGATGCCCCTGCGAGTATTAGTTGGGGCACTGGAAGAATTGATGTTTTTGGACAAGGAGCAGATGGTGGCTTATGGCAAAAATGGTATGACGTAAATGCTGGTGGATGGCAACCATGGAACAAGTTACCTGGCACCTTGGGTTCCGCACCAGCTGTGGCTTCATGGGGTACTGGACGATTAGATATATTTAGTGCTACAGCATCTGGAGAGCTTCAACATTTATGGTATGGGGGAGGTTCATGGGGAAGTTGGGAATCACTCGGTAAACCCGCTCCAAATGTAACACTAGCGTCAGCACCCGGAGCGATAAGTTGGGGCACTGGAAGAATTGATATCTTTGCTCGCGGCAGTGATGGAGAATTATGGCAAAAATGGTATGACGTAAATGCAGGTGGATGGCAACCTTGGGGGCGAATTGGGGGCGTATTAAATTCAGCTCCAACAATAGCTTCCTGGGCACCTGGACGACTTGACCTGTTCTCGACCGGACCCGCAGGCGACTTGCAGCATCACTGGTTTGATGGAGATCATGGTGGATGGCAAAGATGGGAATCACTCGGTAAACCAGCAGGTAACTTAACGCTTTCTAGCGGCCCTGGCAGTGTAAGCTGGGATACTGGCAGATTGGACGTTTTTGCTCGCGGCAGTGATGGTGTGTTATGGCAAAAGTGGTTTGATGGAGATCATGGTGGATGGCAAAGATGGGAACGATTCACGGGCGTAATTAATTCGGCACCAACAATAAGTTCATGGGAACCAAGGCGACTCGATGAATTCTCGACCGGGCCCGCAGGCGACTTGCAGCATTTCTGGTTTGGTCGTAACGGCTGGGGAAGTTGGGAATCACTCGGTTATCCACGCGATTGAAAACATTAGTGCATTAATTTCTGTATACTAATATCTAAATGAAACGAAAACAGTTTATCAATAAACATATTGCTAAAAAGATAGTCTGGTTTATATTACTCAGCCTTCCTGTATTATTATTCCTATTTCCGTTTGCTAAAGATTCAAAAGGAATAATGATAGGTGATTGGGACTATTTCGCACAGCTTTATGAAGCAGCTAGGCGAACAATTCTAGAATTTCATCAATTTCCGTGGTGGAACCCATGGATTGGTGGTGGTGTCCCATTATATTCAAACCCGCAGTATGGTCTTATTTCATTTCAGACTCCCCTTGTACTCATGTTTGGAACTCTAGTCGGCCTACGTTTATCAATTGTATTGTATTTCATAGTTGGGTTCTGGGGAATGTGGAAACTTTTACTACGAACTGGAGCAAACAAATGTACAGCTACTCTACTTTCATACATATGGGTATTTAGTAGCTTCCCTGTTTGGCATCTCGCAGGAGGCCACCTTACATTTGGCACATACTTTCTGGCACCATGGTTTTTTTATTTTTTATTAAACATAAGAAAAACACGAGGCTGGATATGGTTCGGCTTATTTACTGCCTTTATGCTAAACCAAAGCCTTCATTATATGACAGTGCACATATTAGTCATTGGGGTTGCCGTTGTGCTATATCAAGTGATTACGACGAGAAAAGATTATAAATTATCATTCGGTAATATTTTTAAACCGTATTTATTTAGCATAGCAATTGCATTGCCTCTTGCTGCCCATAAACTTTATTTTACATTACAATATTTGCACGATTTTCCCCGCGTACCTCCAATTGAATTACAAGTACCAATAAACATGATCACGGCAGCATTAACGTTTAGAGGTACACAGGTACTTAACCCAATTACCTTTTACAAAGGTGGGTTCGGCTGGGCAGAATATGCTGCATACGCAGGCTTACTAACATTGGGTCTTTTCGCCTATCTGGTTATTTCAAATCTTCAAATGAAAAAGCGTATGGATAGTAAGTTAATATTATTACTTCTTGGAATGGCATTAACATTATTGCTGGCACTCGGAGATTTTTCAATATTAAGTCCATATAACATTATGAAGCAACTTCCAGTTTTTAATCAGATGCAAGTATCTGCTCGTTGGCTAGGATGGTTCATATTTGGAATGATAATTTTCTTAGGAAGTTTACCGAAAAAGAAGATTATTACAATCATACTTATCATTTCTGCAGTCGACGTTTTCTTATCAAGCTTTTCGGTTATTAATTATAATGTTGGTCGATACAATCCACCTATAGTCAAAGGGACCGAATTTAAGCAAGTTGCATTCTATAAGAACACCCCGACTATATCTCTTTCTTCACTCAGGCTATTTCATGCTACTCAATCAAATACAGGAGATATATATGGCTACGAGCCGCTTGTCGGGTTTGGCGGTGATGTGAATGAAGGATACGCGGGGCTCAGCAATCGCTGTGCGAGCAACAGGACTCTATGTCCTTTTGTATTATCAAATAATGCCACAGTGACTTACTGGTCCCCTGGATTGATTAAGCTTAGTCGAACAGCACCAGGCGATATCGAGATTAACGAAAACCCTGGTGCTTACTGGAAGGTTAATGGTGAAAGAGTATTCAAACAGATGGAAGTAACTGAACTAAAAGAGAACTTCATAATCCAGAATCCTGATAACAGAATAACTCTACAAATTGATCCATTGTTTTTGTATAAGTTTTAACCCTGCATTAAATCATGGTGAGGTAACTTGATACAACGTATGGAAACTTTTGTCGGGTCGTCGCATATCAGAGACTTTCTTAACTGGCCAGCTCTCTGGCGCCTTTCCTTATTTTCGATTACTCTAAAATGTATAATCTGTTAGAATTGATTAGTATAAATGAAAAAAATAATTTATTTTGAAGGTCTTGGTCTCGTCGAAGGTCATTTTAGCGGCGTCGGACAGTACATCCTTGGCATTATTAGAGGTATTGACGAAATTTTAGACAAGGCGAGCTATAGTGGCAAAGTGATGCCTGAAGTAATTGTAATAATCCCTTACGATACAGTAGGAAAATTCAAATCTTACGGTTTTAAACATGTTGGCTATAAGAAATTTCCGTTATCTTTTAGGATGATGAGTCGCTTATGGCATCGAGGCTTAATGCCCCCAATTGATCTTTGGTGTGGTCGTGGAGCATATATTTTTCCTAGATTCGTAAGCATGCCACTTTTATTTAATAAGTCCGCTTTAACAATTTTTGATCTTTCTTATGAGTTATATCGCCAATACTCTGACGAGAGAAATGCCATTTTTCTCTCAAAAATGGTTAAAAAATCTCTTAGGAATACAGATAAAGTTATTACTATATCAAAACATGCACGCCAAGAGATAATTGATTTTTATAAACTCAAACCAAGTAAAGTTGTGCTCGCAACGCCAGCTACAGATCCTGCTATGTTTTATCGACGTAGTGAGCAGGAAATTACAAATATTAAAAGAAAATACGGTATCACGGGCGAATATATACTTGCCCTTTCTAATCTAGAGCCCCGAAAAAATCTATCCGCCCTTATTGACGCCTACTGTAAACTCCCGAAAAAACTTACTGACAATACGGCACTTTTACTTGTTGGTGTTAGTGGATGGAAAACCGAAGCGTTATTTGAAGATATAGTTGAAAGAGTCAAACAAGGTTACAATATTATTCGTCCTTCAGAGTACGTAGCAGACAAAGATAAACCTGCAATAATTAGCGGTGCCCGGATGTTGGTCTACCCTAGTCATTACGAGGGTTTTGGCATGCCACCTCTTGAGGCCTTAGCCTGCGGAGTACCCGTTATTACGTCAGATAATTCATCGCTACCAGAAGTTGTAGGAAATGCGGGCAAGATGGTTCCCAGTACTGACACAGATGAACTACTAGCAGCCATGGGGTACTACTTAGAAAATATCGAAGAAGTAACAAAGAAAGCCGTGATAGCAGGCCCTGAGCGAGCAAGACAATTCTCGTGGACAAAAAGTGCCCAAGTATATTTGGATGTCGCAAAGGAGCTGGAATGAATATAGCTATAGATCTTTCACCACTGCAGGGGCCTCATAGACTGAGAGGTATCGGTTCAACTATAATTAATCTTGTGAGCAATATTTCTATTGAAGATAGAAAAAATCACACTTTTGTATTCTTTTTATACCCCGAATCTGATGATGGATACGAAAATCCAATTAAGCTTATAGACACCTCAGGTATGAATTTCTCAGTGAGGAACCTCAACAGACGACATAACGTATCACCTCATAGTAAGTCCAATACCAAGGCCGAGCCACAATCCCTATTGCAAAATGTTATTGGTCGGTTACTTCGCCGACTAAGACAACTCACTGCCGTGCCATACCGCCACATTAATGAATTACTTATTTTTTATAAAGGCGACAAAAGAATATCCGACATGTCAAATATCGATATCTTTCTGCAGACAGATCAATCGCTGCCCTTACCAAGAAAAACCCGCTGTAGAAGAGTCTTAGTTGTATACGACCTAATTCCATATATTCTAGAGAAAGATTATTTAAATTCTTACACCACAGCAAGGAGAAAAGGCTTGTCTATAAAAGCCGCTTTGCGTTGTGCTTATTATAGGTGGCAATACTTGAAAAAGCTCAAGATAAATGCGCGTCATGCAGATAGGTTAATAGCGATCTCTAGCCATACCGCTAAAGATTTTCACGAAGTGGTAGGTGTGCCTAAACATAAAATTCGTATTTCTCAACTTGGAATATCAACGAGCACCTCATATCAGCAATCAGCGCCACCCCAACTTCATAAGTACCGCCATACTAGCTGGGGTGACTTTACTACGCCCGTTAAGCTAGATCCAGGAACACCCTTCATCTTATACGTAGGCGGTGCTGATAGCAGGCGAAAGCTAGAAGACTTAGTGGCGGCATTCAACAATATGAGAGCAAAGGGCAGTAATGTGAAATTAATTCTTGTTGGTGACAGTATGTATGGACCTAACCGTATTGCCACAAAAGCAATACGTGATGCACTTAAAAAATCTAGCTACGCTGACGACATCCTTTATTTTGGTTTTGTAAATGATCATGTACGTGATTGGCTTTACAGTAACGCACGTGCGTTTGTCTTTCCTAGTCGATATGAAGGCTTCGGACTGCCGATACTTGAAGCAATGGGCTATGGGTGTCCAGTAATCTGCTACCGCAATGAAGCCGTCATGGAAGTTGCTGACGATGCTCCAATATATGCAGACGGCGTGAATAGCCTTATAGAAGCAATAGAAAGTGTATTTAATATGTCCGACGAGAAGCGTCAATCAATTATCGATACAGGAATCATTCAGGCGAAGAAGTATTCCTGGCAAAAAACCTCAAAATCATTTATAAAAAATTTGATCTGAAAATGCCCAATGATCCTTCCTTAGCATACCTAGTCTCACGTACTTAAAGATTACTACTCGCTTCAACAAAAATTCAATTCAGAAAGGTTTAATAATCTTTTTGTTATAAAAGAGGTACGAACTATAATATTATTAATGACTAAAAGTAAGTTAAAAAAAACACTGCTATCTCTACCTGTAGTCGGTAATCTTTTGGCAGTTTCGGCTGGAGTTGCTCATCTACCTAGTATTAGAGAGCAAATGGCCAAAGACCAGGCCAAGCAAGCCGAGCTCCAGTCCCTGTCTCGTCAGTTAAATGAAAAGATCGATTCAGTGATTCGGAAACTTAACGCATCGGAATTAGTGCAAGATAATTTGCAACAAACAATATCCCTGCTGGAGACGAATAGTAATAGTGTGTCTACAACTGCGAAAAGCTCAACCAAAAAAGAATTGTTTGCCGATGATCATTTGTTAGATAAATTCTATACTGCATTTGAAGATCGTTTCCGTGGTCCAGAGAAAATGATTATGGACCGCCAAAAAGAGTACTTGCCATATTTCACAAAATCAAAACAAATCGACTTCTCAAAAACACCCGTCCTGGATATAGGCAGTGGACGAGGGGAGTTTCTACAACTACTTTCAAAAAATAAGATACGTTCTGTTGGCCTAGATATTAACCATGATATGGTTAACAGGGCGAATGAAAAGGGACTTGAGGCAATTCAAGGTGACGCTCTCTCGCACCTTCAATCTGTTAAATCACAAACTTATGGCGCAGTAACTGGATTCCATATAGTTGAGCATATCCCGTTTAATATCCTTCTTAGAATCATTGACAGCACTCGAAGATCCCTGGTAAGCGATGGTTTTGTCATATTTGAGACTCCTAACCCAGAGAATCTTACTGTCGGAAGCACTACTTTCTATATGGACCCCTCTCACCTGCACCCGATTCCTCCTGCGCTCTTAGCATTCACTCTGGAGTTTAGTGGTTTTAGGAATGTTGAGATATTACGAATACACCCGCACGAAAAGATAAGTGATAGCAAAATAGATAAGGACGTAGCCGAACTAGTCTATGGCTCTCGCGACTACGCTGTTATAGGCTATAAATAAGCACTGCTTCAATCAACTACTGTAGTAAAATCAGGGTCCAATATATAAGGAAGGCGACGGCTTTTCTTCAAAACGAACGTTGCTGCACTGTTCCACCAATCGGCTACTGTAATTTCGTCAGGGTACTGAAGAGCTATGTCTACGCTATATTTCCCGTCTCGGAGCACAGCCGGAAAAGTCCAAGTAACTTTGGTTGATTCCCCCTTCTTAAGCCTCGAAATGACTACGCCTTCTAGGCGTGTATTTGTTCCTGTAACTTCCTTTCCTTCCTCATCCCTAAGCCTAAAACCAATGTTTGGATGATCGAAATCTTGCGTAGCACCAACGTTAACAACGATTTTTATCTTTCCTTCCCTAGACTTGGCAGTGACGTTTTTTATAGTAATTGATTGGTCCCCCCAACGATCTTGATTTGTTTTTGCCCCATCTTGTTTGAAGTTATTATCCATGAATAGCCTTAGGTATTTCTGAGTGATTGCATTGGTGTTTCCAATATCAATTACTTCGTTTTTATCAACAAGCATTGCTCGGTCGCAGTATTCACTAACCGCATTCATATCATGACTTATAAAAACGACTGTTATTTTTTTTTGCTTTAATTGTTTAAAGTATTCGAAACACTTACGTTGGAAGTCTGCATCTCCAACGGCTAAAACTTCATCTATAAGTAGTATATCGGCCTTGGCGCGCACTGCCATAGCAAAGGCTAATCGTACTTGCATTCCGCTGGAGTAATTTTTGAGTTGTTGATCCATGAATTTTTCAAGTTCGGCAAATTCAACAATTTCTTGGTATTGAGCCTCTACTTCTTTCCTCGTAAAGCCAAGTAATGCACCATTGAGGTAGACGTTCTCACGGCCTGTGAGTTCCGGATTAAATCCAACGCCAAGTTCAATGAATGGCACAAGCTTTCCTTTTACCTCAATAGTGCCGGAATTTGGCTGGTAAATTCCAGCTATCATCTTCAATAATGTGCTCTTACCACTTCCATTTCTTCCGACAATTCCATAAAATTCACCTTTTTTTATTTCAAAAGAAATATCCTTTAGTGCATGTTGTATGTCTTTGTTTTTAGATTCCTTACTTTTAAATACATTTGTGAATGCACTTTTTATTGTTCCCGCTCTTCCACTTGTATAATGAAAATTTTTTGAGATATTATTTACTTTAATTGCAACATCATCCATTTTTAAACCTCCTCAGCAAAGTACTTAGATCTTTTACGGAAATAAATCGATGCGATGCATAATGATATTAATACGATAGACACAGGGACTATCCTAGCACTTGAATTATTGTAGACTGTAGCGATAGTCTGAGTTTTTTCCGTAACTAAAGCATATCTAGAATCTTGTATTATTTGGGCGAGCGGATTTAACATTATAATTTTTGCTGCGGTTATTGGAATTAAACTTAGTGGGTATAGTATTGGGGTCGCATAGAATGCACCTTGCACGAATACTTCCCAAATATAGCTAATGTCCCTAAACCGCACAAATGCTGCACTGAGGAAAAATGCCAGTGCTAGCGAAAATACATATAGCTCCAATACCAATAACGGGAATATTAGGGCGACCATTCGGACATCAACTTTATTTAAATACATAAATATAAATACGATTGTGAGATTAAGAAAGAGGTTTATTAATGCAGAGATAGAAGTAGCTAGAATTATGACGTATTTAGGGAAGTTTATCTTGCGAATAAGATCTCCTTTAGCAACGATCACACTCACACACCCCATGGTAACCTCTACAAAAAAGTTCCATATTACTATTCCTAACAATAAATATATCGGATAGTGGGGAACTCCCTCACCTATTTTTAGAAATTTTGTAAAAACAACGTATAGAATTGCAAAGATCGCTAATGGTCTTAATAATGACCACATATAGCCTAAAAAAGATCCTTGGTATCGTAATTTAAAATCAGACTTAACGAGCTGTTTTAGCAGAATGAATGAATATTTATAGCGTTGTCTAATATTTTGCACTTCGTCTCATTTTATAGTTTTTTGCCCTATACAGCAACGTTAAGTTACCCCTATAATGTTCGTATGGCTAAATCTATACTGGTCGCAGGAATTAATGGGTTCGTAGGAAAGCATCTCGCCAAGGAACTTCATTCATGTGGATACGAAGTGTTCGGTACGGGAATGGATGAAAACATATCACCCGAGATAACCAAAGAGGTCAAGCAATATATAAAGTGCGATCTTACAAGCCCTAAAGATATAGAGAAACTACCCTTAAGTGATATCAATGCCGTGATAAACCTTGCGGGGTTGGCACAAGTAGGAACCTCATTTGGAAAAGAAGATTTGTATAACAAAATAAATGTCGAGGTGCACTCCTTAATAATAGAACGTATCCAGCAATTAAACCTGAATGTCCGAATACTTGTAATTAGTACCGGCGCAGTCTATGACAATAACCAAGAAATGCCCCTGACAGAAAGTAGTCCATTCATAAATGGAGGCTCACCATATGCAGCGAGCAAAGTTTTACTAGAAAAAACTCTTGAGAAATATATAGAAGATGGGATGGACATAATAATCGCCAGGCCCTTCAATCATACGGGGCCGGGACAGCTTGACGGATTTATCGTTCCTGACCTAACCTCAAAAATATTAATTCAAGATGAAATAACTGTCGGACCGTTAAATACAAGTCGTGATTACACCGACGTTAGAGACGTTGTACGAGCCTATCGTATGATAATTGAAAAACCTGAGCGGTCTTCTCATAGAGTCTATAATGTCTGTTCAGGAGTACCTACTTCAAGAGATCAAATCATCGAAAAGATCAAAGCTGCAACAGGCAAAGAGACATTGGAAGTAAAAGTAGACGAAGCATTAGTACGTCCAAACGACGCTCTATTAATATACGGGAGCAACAATCGTATAGGTAAAGATTTTGGATGGCAACCTTCTATTTCAATAGACAAAACCATTAAGGACTTCGTCGATTGGAAGAAAAATTTAAGTATTAGCTAGTCTTTTGGTCCGACTCAAGCTCTAGATCGTATTCAACCATTTTTTTAACGAGTCCTGGGAAATCTACCTTGCGCTTCCAGCCAAGCACTTTCTCTGCCTTAGTTGGGTCACCTAATAGCAAATCTACTTCTGCAGGCCTCATAAATGCTGGGTCTTGCTTTACGTAAGGCTTCCAGTCATCAATCCCAATCTCTTTAAACGCAAGAGTCAGAAATTCCTCAATAGAGTGTGTCTCTCCTGTTGCCAATACGAAATCATCAGGCTTATCTTGTTGCAACATGCGCCACATTCCTTCAACGTAATCGCCTGCATATCCCCAGTCACGTTTTGGCCAAAGATCACCAAGAACGATATGATCCTGTTTACCAAGTTTAATCCTGGCTACAGCGTTACTGATCTTTCTGGTAACAAACTCGAGTCCTCTGCGCTCCCCTTCATGATTAAAGAGAATGCCGCAGCTGACAAACATACCGTAGCTCTCGCGGTAATTCGTTGCTATCCAGTGACCATACAGTTTAGCGACGCCGTAGGGACTTCTTGGATGAAATTTCGACTCTTCAGTATAACCATTCTTGGGCCGGTTATATTCAAGGCCTCCATACATTTCAGAAGTTGATGCCTGATAAAAGCGAACTGTCTTTTCACCACCTGAAAGTCGAATCGCCTCGAGCATATTAAGTACGCCCTTGCCCGTAACATCTGCGGTAAGGATTGGATTCTTGAACGAATAGCCTACATGGCTAATAGCAGCCAGGTTATACACTTCCTGAGGCTTTGCAGTTTCCATCGCTCTCACTAATGAAGAAAGATCGCTCAAATCGGCTTCAATAATATTCACATAAGGAAGTTCTGTTTCTACATTTTTACGTCGAGGGTTTTGTTGCGCCCTCATTATGCCATATACCTTGTAGCCTTTTTCGTGTAATAGCTGTGCAAGATGGTATCCATCCTGTCCTGTGATTCCTGTAATTAGTGCTGTTTTTGCCATTTTTTTTCCTTACTCTTGATTAAACGATATTCTTACTTGGTGCTCAATAACACCGGATTCCTGCATCTTTTCGCGAATCTTATAGTAGTTTTCAGTAAGCGCTTCGCTATATAATTCTAGCGCTTCATTACTTCTTGGATCCATGCCAAGTTCTTGTGAAAAATCATTAAGACTACCTAGTTTTTTTTCAGACATTCTTACCCCATATTCTTATGTCTTATTATTATACAAAACCTGTTACGTATTTTTCGTTGTAATATTCTTAGATTTGTTTACGATCAATGCGATGGTAATGCCCGCAAGAATCCACCATTGTGCAGCTACAGCTTCATTCGTCCAAAGATGCATGAGCATACTCAAGGCAAGATAGGCTATCGCACTCGCCATAAGACTCGAGGCAAGAATTCCCTTTTGCTTCTGTAGAACGTAGAGAATGTATCCCCAAATACTCAAGAAGAGTATGAGCCCAACAATACCAACCTCGTAGCTAATTTGCACATAATAGTTTTCGGTTAGTGTACCGCCGCTAGGATTTTGAATCGATACAATACCTGCAGTTCCCGGCCCATGCCCCTCAGGCGTCTTAATTGAGGCTATGGCACCCTCTTTCGCGAGTCGTATATGGAGTGCATTTGAATCTTCGCTTGCTTGGGTACTTTCGTCGCTGTGAAGAATAAGATTCTGCACTATATATTGGTCTCTCAATATATAGCCACCAACTCCAAGCACTAAGAATCCCGACACAAGCGATACGGTAATTATCTTCATGTGCTTATGAATCCAGCTTCTGAAGTGGAGAGCTAACAGAGCACTAACCGCAATTATCGCGCCAAGCCATCCACCTCGAGAAAATGTGAGAAATAGAGCAAGTACTTGCATGCAGAGCGCACCAATGTATATCTGTTTATTTTTCTTATTCGTAAATAACAGGCTAATTGTTAGACAAATTGGAACCAGTAAATAGACTGCGAGTGAGTTAGGGTCTCTTAACGTCGACATTACTCTTGGAAGATTAACTTTATCGTCAATGAAGAAGGCTGGTTTTACTCCACGCGCTACGCTATATCCAAAGTGAGTCAGAATATCCTTAGGTAAAAAGTATTGAATAACTCCTAGAGCAGCGACTATCGTGCCAGCTATAACGACAAGTTTAATCACTCGCTTCTGCGTAATATAGTTTGGAGCCAGTAGTGCAGCACCCATTCCTAAGACCGCAAAGAGCACGACGCGGGTATTGTAGACTGTGCCCAATATCGCAGTAGGCCTGTAGATATCTGGACGCATAAACCAGACCAATAGATGTTGTAGTCCATACGCAATCGCGAGCACCGTCAGTAACGTAAAGATCTTGTTCTGCTTCTTGTTGACATAGACAAGAAATATCGTCAAAAGAACGGCTAGGCCTAAGAAAACGTCTTTAGCGGCCTTCCATACGCTCAGACCACCAGTTAGAAGGCTCAGTGATTGCGTTAAGAAAATATGAAAGGGCATATATGCCAGTAGTAGGTAGGTTGCTTTAGCTGGTAGGCGTTTTATGTCATTCATCTTATAATTGTACTATTACTTTATGAAACAGTCTCAAAAACACATTGTCATAGATGCACGAATTCGGAGAGCTAGTACTGGTCGCTATGTCGATAGGCTCATAGAACACCTGCAGGACATTGATTCTGAAAACAACTACACGATACTCTTGCAACCGGACGACGACTGGAAACCACGAAAGGATAACTTTTGCAGTGTTCCGTGTAAATATAAACAATTTTCCTTTAATCCAATCGACCAAATAGGGTTCGCGCATCTCCTATACCGACTACGGGCAGATTTGGTGCATTTCCCTCTGAATCAACAGCCTTTGTTCTACTTCAGACCTGTCGTTACATCCACACTTGATCTGACAATGCTACGTTTTACTCGAGCAGGGAAAACACCTTTGCCTATTTTTTGGATAAAAATGGCAGCCTACCGTTTCCTATTTTGGTATAGCAACAAAAAGTCCAAAGCTATTATTACGATAAGTAACTATGTTAAAGATGATCTCGCTAAAAATTATCCCTTCACCAAAGACAAAACAACGACAACGTACTGTGCAAGTGAACCTCCCCTTTCTGTGGCAGCTGCGCAGCCCAGCTTTATTGGTAGTAAAGATCAGTTCCTGCTCTACATTGGTACTGCATTTCCTCACAAGAATCTCAGCTCCCTTGTTAGGGTTATGCCTGAGATACTAGAGAAATACCCTAACATTAAGCTCGTCCTGGCTGGCAAAAAAGAACAGTATTACGAGAAGCTTACTAAGGTAGTTTCTAAGCTTGGTTTATCTGACCACGTTATAATTCCGGGCTTTGTATCGGATGCTGAGCTCAAATGGCTATACACTCATTGTCAGGCATATGTATTCCCTTCTCTTTCAGAAGGATTTGGTTTGCCAGGTCTAGAAGCTATGGTGCATGGAGCGCCAGTGGTTAGTAGTAACGCGACCTGTCTACCTGAGATATATGGTAATGCAGCCTTATTCTTTAATCCAGAAAATGTAGAGGACGTGTCGCTAAAAATAGAGCGGATTCTCAGCGATACTGAGCTTCGTAAAGAATTGATTAAAAGGGGATATTCTCAGGTTAAAAAGTACTCTTGGAAAAATATGGCAAGCCAAACCCTGGAAGTATATAAATCGGTCCTGAAAAATAGAAGTTAGCGTCTTGACGCTTAAGCGTTTAAGCGCTATACTTACAACCATGAGTACAAACGATACTAAAACTACACTTTATTTAAGTCCAAGTGTGCGTCGTGCACTAAAGCGTCGCATTATTGAAACGAACCAGACGATGTCTCAGTATGTTGACCGTGCAGTCGCCGAATCCCTTGCTGAAGATTTGGAAGATATTGAAGCTATTGAAAAGCGAAGAAATGAACCAACCGAAAATCTCGAAGACTTTATAAAAGCTATAAAAGCCGATGGCCTTATATAAAATCGAAATAAATAAGAAAGTCCGTAAAAAAGACTTGGTCGCAATTCCCCCTAAAGACGTAAAGAGAATCATTGAAAGAATAAAAAAACTAGCAGTTGACCCTTTTCCTATTGATGCAGTGCAATTAAAAGGCAGAGTCGAGTGGAGAGTTCGTCAGGGAGACTATCGAATACTGTACGTGGTCGACGAAGATATAATAACTATCTACGTAATAAAAATTGGACACCGTAAAAGCATCTACAAGTAGATTATTCTTTTGCTGGAGTTTTTAACACGATATGACGGTCTCGTCCTTCGCCAACTGATTCAGTTTGAAGCCCGTTGTCTCCGGCAAGCTTGTGAACTGTTCTACGGTCTGCTGCATTCATTGGCTTTAAGTGCATGTCTTCATTAGTTTCTTTAACTTTTGCGATCCATTCTTCTGCAGTCTGAGCTAAACGATCTGATCGTGCTTTTTTGTAATCGGCAACATCAACATTAACACGCGTAACCGGGTAGTCATTATTTTTTAAGGCATTACTAACAATAAATTGTAGAGCACGAACTGTATCACCATGCTGGCCAATAAGAAAGCCGTTTAGATGAGTTGATGGAATATTAAGTTCAATGACTTCGTCATCACTGTTATGTGCAGTAACAACCGTATTTAAACCAAAGAATGATAGAAGATCCTCAAGATACTTCTTAGCATAGATGATTGATTCGTCCATATTCTAACTCCTTGTTTTATTAGATCCCTTCTTTGGAGCCTTCTTTTTTGGTTTTTTGTTTTTAGGAGGAATAATCTCTGCTTCTATAACTTTCTTACTGCCGGTTGTCGCGGTCGTCATTTCAGTCTTATCCTGCCCAAGAACTTTAGCTTGCTGGATAAACGCTACGATTCCACTCGTAAGCCAGTAGAGCGATAGGGCAGAGGCTATATTAACTGTAAAGATAAATATAAATATCGGAAGGATAAATTTAGTACTCCTCCCAACAGCTGCGCTAACTTCTGCTTGGTCTGCCTGCTTACCTTCTCCTGCTTGTCCAAGAATTTGTCGCAGTGTTTTCTTATCCCTATCGTCTGGCATGAGCTGTTTCGCTTGGTAGTATTGCATTATGGCACTGGCAACTACAATAATCATTGCTGGCCAATATATAACGCCTCCTTTTTCTATGGCAGCTTTCGTAAGGTCTACGACTCCAAGCAGAGTACTGTCGAATTTGGATGGGTCAGCAGCCAATGTCTTAATCCAAGGAAGTTTAGCTATGAAAGGATATGAAAAATCGATAATCGCACCTTGATCCTTAACAATTCTATTGAGACCACTATAAAGTCCTAAGAAAATCGGTATCTGCACAATGAGTAGGCCAATGCTCGAGAATGGATTAATCTCTCGTTCTTTATAGAGCTCCATCATCATCATAGATTCTTTTTGACGATCGCCTTTTGCGGCAAGTTTAATGCGCTTTAGCTCTGGTTGCAGCTCACGCATAGCTTTTGCCTGGTGCAATTGCTTTTTGATGAGTGGCCACATGAGCAGACGAACGAGAATCGTGAATAAGATAATAGCCAATCCGAAGTTGTGGCCTGGAATGATTGCATAGATAAGAACCAGAAGGTTAAAAATAGGTTTAACAATAAGTGCAGTAAACATACGAGCTCCTCTATATGTAGGTTAGTATTGGACTCTTTGTAGGAAAGCTATTAAACTCACGCCAAAAGCTACAGTTATAATACCATGTTTATCACTGTTACGCAGGGTTATTTTTGGGATTGTTGCAGGAGTTTAAGAATCGTTTCTTCAAGCTCGTTAGCCGGCATGATTACGACTTGGTCACTATAGACGGTTACGACGATATCGAGATGCTTTACTATTTCAGCTTCATTCTTTCGAATAATTTCATATATACGTCGTCGCATCCGATTACGTTTTACTGCAGATTTACTCACTTTCTTACTCACGACCACAGCACAGCGATAATCAGTAGTCCGTGAGTTAATTGCAATACGCACTGCGAGGAAAGTAGAACGATACGTTTTTCCATTGGCATACACAAATCTCAGACTATTACGTCCGTGAAACCGATGTTTATAAGAAATCATAATACTAGTATAAGATTTTCTTGAAGAAATCTTTAGTGAGTTAGTCGTGCGCGACCTTTGTTTCGTCGTGCGCGTAAAATGTTACGACCGGCTTTTGTTGCCATTCGTTTTAAGAATCCGTGTTCGCGTGCGCGATGTCGTTTCTTAGGTTGGTATGTTCGTTTTGGCATGGTATTACTGTATCCTTATTTGCTTAGTTATCCAAGTTTAGTGTCAACTGTAAAGTCACTGTTGTACTAAAGTACATTGATCTGTGACAAATATTACTACGTAGTAGCGTCAAATTGACAATATTTAACCCACTAATTCTATCAAGTTTTCCACCATACTCCAAGTCTTTTCCACAGATTACTAGAGAGAGCGTTCCTATGTGCACAAGTTTATACCTGTTTGCAAGATTTTTTATATACGACCTCTAAAAGAATTTCGAGCTTGTGGAAAACTCAGTCCTTTTTGTATAGAATACCTTTATATCAATTAGGTGAAGTGGTAGTGAGGGTTATGAAAGATAGTCTATGGCAGGCAGTACTAGGTGAAATAGAACTTACTGTTTCGCGTGCCAGCTTTATTACCTGGTTTAAAAACACTGAGCTGCTAACCAACAAAGACGGGGTTCTTGTTGTTGGTGTGCCGACCGTCTTCGTAAAGAATCAGCTTGAACGAAAGTTTAATGAACTAATTGTCGACACTTTAAAGAAAAACGGTATTGAGCCGACTAAAGTTGAATATAAGATTCATACAAAAGGAAAAAGCACGCTTCATAAAAGGCCTAGGGAAGAAACCGTCATGGTTGTTGCGCCCCAACAACAAACAGAAGCAAAGCCTAAATCCAGCTCCAGTGTTCGTCATTCATACAGACAAGGCCTAAACGAAAAGTATACGTTCGAAAACTTTATAGTTGGGTCAGGTAATGAACTCGCTTATGCGGCATGTCAGGCAATTGCGAGTGCACCAGGAACTCGATATAACCCATTATTCTTATATGGTGGTGTGGGGATCGGAAAGACCCACCTTATTCAAGCTGTTGGAAATGCAATTCTTGCAAAAGATCCTAAGGCTCACGTTGTCTATATTTCTTCTGAACAATTCGTACAAGAGTTTCTCGATGCGATTCGCTATAAAAAGAATACGGACTTTGCAGGTTTTTATAGAAGTGCGGACGTTCTTATAGTTGACGACATGCAATTCATAGCAGGAAAGGAGAAAACTCAAGAAGAATTTTTCCATACATTTAATGCACTCCACCAGGCTAATAAGCAGATTATTATTAGTAGTGATAAACCTCCAAAAGACATTCCTACATTAGAGGAGCGACTACGTTCGCGTTTCAACTGGGGAATGAGTATCGATATGCAAATTCCTGATTTTGAAACTCGCTGTGCCATTATTCAAACTAAAGCAACAACGCACGGTATCACACTAGACCCTGGAGTTGTTGAATATCTTGCTAACCATGTTCAGACAAATATTCGTGAATTAGAAGGGGCATTAAATCAATTACTCGCATTTTGTGAAATGAGGGGCTTACAACCCGATATACAAATCACCACGAGCTTACTTGGATCGAGTAAAGTGCGTCCTAAACATATAAATGCAAAACAAATTATAGAAAAAACTGCAAAGCACTATGCGGTAAGTGTTGAAGATATTATGGGACCAAAGCGAGATAAAGATATTGTTGTACCACGACAAATCGCAATGTTCATGCTTAGAAGCGAACTTCACTTAAGTTTTCCAAAAATTGCGAGGGAACTTGGTCGCAAGGATCATACGACCGCAATTCATTCAGTCGAAAAGATAGCTAAAGAAAGTGCGCTCGATGCAGATATGCGAACAGCAATTTCAGAGATTAAGGATCGATTGTATGCCTAGTATTAATATGTTGCAGTATTGTGGACAAGCTGTGCAACGAGCTCGGATAGAGCGTAGGATAACTCAAAGCTTTATCCCCTTCCCTTTTTTTTGCACACATTTTGTGCGCAACGTGTGGGTAAATATACTGCTTTTTACACGATTTATACCTGGGTCTTTTCCACGTATATTAAGCGTCTTACCCCCTGTTAATCAATACTTATACTCATTACCCACAGGCCTTACTATAAGTACTACATTTCTAAATAAGAATTCATTTAATAATAAGAACGAAGTCAGGAGCTGTGTATGAAACTACAAGTAACTCAAGAAAATCTCAATAAAGCTCTATCAAGTGTTGCACGTATAGCCAATACAAGAGGAACACTCCCTATCCTTGCGAATGTCGTACTTAGAACAGTTGGAACACGGTTAACTATCGCTGCAACCAACTTAGATATTGCTATTACGCACTACATTGGATCAAAAGTCAGTGAAGAAGGAAGTATTACAGTCCCTGCCCGACTCATGCAAGATTTCGTCAACAGCTTACCGAGTGGAGTTATTGAACTGAAGCTCGATGATTATAAGCTTCACATAACAACAGACCAATACAATTCTGTGATTAATGGTGTCTCTGCAGAAGAATTTCCAGTTATGCCGGCAATCTCAGAAGGCAAAACATGGAATATACCGGCGAAGGTTTTCAAAAAAGGACTTCAACAAGTTCTTGTTGCTGCTAGTAATGATGAGGCTCGACCAGTATTAACCGGACTCTATATCCATACGTCTGGGGATAAATTATATATTGCTTCTACAGATAGTTATCGACTCGCTGAAAAAGAAATTATGCCGCTTAAAGAAGATATTAGTCTTCTTGTTCCAGCAAGCTCTATGCAAGAGCTCCTTCGTGTTGTTGGGGATCAAGAAACGGATATTGAGATTATTCATGACGACCAGCAAGTACTCTTTAAGGTTGGTGAAGTTGAGCTTATGACTCGTCTCATTGACGGCACCTACCCCGATTACAAAAAGCTAATACCGACTGAATTCGCCGTAACAGCTACCTTAAAACGTGCTGATTTTGTGAACATTACTAAAGTTTCGAGTCTGTTTGCAAAAGAAAGTGCAGGAAGTGTCACGATACACGTTAATCCAGATACGAAATCGGTAAGTATTCGTTCTGTTGCATCTCAACTTGGAGAGAACACTGCTCAGGCAGAAGCTGAAGTGACTGCCGAAGGATCGATAACCTTAAATTCTCGCTATCTACTCGATGCACTTGGAACATTAAATAGCGATACTGTTATGCTCTGTTTTAATGGTAAACTTGAACCCTGTGTCTTAAAAGAAGCAAAAGCAACCGATTATATACATGTGATTATGCCACTCAAGAGTTAAAGTAGAAGTATGATTACTGACTTACGGCTTCAAAGCTATCGCTCATATGACGATGCTACGTTTGAATTTGGGAAAGGAGTTAATATTATCGTTGGCCCAAATGCGAGCGGCAAAACGAATCTCCTTGAAGCAATACTTGTTATTTGTCGGGGTTCCTCCTATAGAGTTAAAGATATTGATCTTATAGCATTTCAGGAACCGTGGCTACGGCTTGATGCGTCTTCAAGTGAAGGTGCACGGAGTGTTATTTTAGAACGTAAAGAACTCGGCACTGAAAAAAAATACATTATTCACTCAGTTCCTTTAAAACGTTTAGTGCTGACAAAAACAATCCCTGTTGTTGTCTTCGAACCAGATCACCTTCGCCTGCTAAGCGGTGGACCTGAAAGACGTAGAGAATATATAGACAGTATTCTTGAGCAAACCATTACAGGATTTTCTAAATTACGTCGTGATTACAAAAGAACTCTTGCACAGCGTAATAGGTTACTAAAAAATAGTCTTGTTCGCTCAGACGAAATGTTTGTATGGAATGTTAGGCTCAGTGAGCTGGCAGGTCAAATCGTTTCATACCGAACGATATTACTTAATAAACTCAATACGGATATCCAGACCATTTATCAATCTTTATCACAGACAAGTACAAAGATATCAATTAGTTATGTAAGTCACTGTAAAATTGAAAACTATTCATCTGATCTTTTGAAACGATTAGAAGCGTGCCTTGATGAAGATAAAACACGCGGTTTCACGTCATATGGACCCCATAGAGACGACATTTTAGTAGAAATAGATAATCACCCTGCTGCGGTAAGTGCATCACGAGGGGAAAGCCGTACGATCTTATTAACGCTCAAAATATTAGAGCTTAAAATTATAGAAAAAAGCCGTAATAAGAAACCACTTTTTCTGCTTGATGATGTCTTTAGTGAACTTGATGGTTCACGACGGAAAGCCCTTACAAATTACTTACAGGACTATCAGACGTTCATTACAACGACAGATGCCGATATTGTTATTCAACACTTTATTGATAAGTGTACGATTATTCCAATGAATGCAACTTAATACGCTCTTAGATTGAGAGAGTTTGCTATATCAAGTGGTATATCAGGATAATCCTTTTGGCTGACAATAAGTGACGGAGGACGAGTAACGATCTTCCAATTCGTTCCCTCTTTCTTCATTACTACCAGTAATGAATCTGCGTTGTTCCGATCAGTGCCAACATATTTGAGGGTAGCTCCATACCAATCTCCAAAATGAAAGAGTTTTTCATCTTCAAATATATATCTCCCAGTAATTCTTGGATATGCAGACGTTGCAGCAGATTGAATAGCGCTTTTTTGTGGTTCAAGTAAAGTTTTTAGTTTTGACTCTGAAAAATAAGGCTCCACGACACTATTCGTATTTCCTTGATACAGACTAACCTTTTGATTAAAAGGCTCGTAAGTATCATTTTTCCTACTAACAACACTGTAGCCTCCCTTTTTTAGACGTATCTTTTGCTTTGAGCTAATATTACTAGCAACTAAATTTTTCTCAGTCAGTTGTTGTGCTTCATTGACGGTATCAGGGCCTGAATTATAGACATCAACGATTAACCCGGGGCTTTTATCGGAAAATTCAATAGTAAGGGTATTGAATGTACGCAAGTACATGGTAATACCAATGGCTCCTGCAATTAAGACAGTCCCGATTATAATTAGTGTCTTTTTCATATTATTTCACCCCCAAGGGATTAGCGAATTCTGTAAAAATAATTGTATAAAGCGACGGATCATAACCCCAATCTTTAATCTGAGCGATCGCATACTGTCTGTCTAACGCAGAGGGAGCTTTTATATATAATATAAGATCATCTGGATTCGTTTTTGATATCCCATAGTCAATATTAAAAATAAGACTTCGGTATGGTAACTGAGAAGTAATTTTATTTGTATTTCTAAAACGATCGCCTTCAGAACGCGCCTCTTCTCCTGCCAGGCGTTCCCTATTTTTTATAATGTCTGGATTTGCAGCGGCCCACTGTAAAGCACTATCTGAATCAGGGTTAGGAAAGACAGTTATCTTTTTAATTGGTGCATTATCTTGTATCGTAACCATCTTCTTGACCGTTTCAAAACCTTCGGCACTACCCTCTATTTCATGTACGCCTGGTGATAAATTGATTTTGCCTGCCTTTACATTTTTTCCATCAACTGTGACTTTTGTAAAATTTGGGATAGTTATAATATCAGCAGTATATTTTCTCGTTGCAGAATAAATTGAATAGATGATTAAGTAGACACTTGCGATAACTGCCAGAATAATGAATAGTCGCGTTCTTTTTTGTTGGTCCATTACATACTCCTACTTTTTTCTATACCATCTCGCTTGATTATCTACAGGACTTTCTTTTCCTGCCATTGGTGCTCTACCACATAACGAAGCTGAGGCTATTTCAGAATTAAAGCCCGCGATTTTACCAGCATACATATATGTATGTCCGGGTGTAAACGCCACGTCACCTGGTTGCAAATCAGCAGTGCTATTGACCGTCAAGAGTTGCCAATTTTCTCTTGTCCATCGTTCTTGGCTTGTTGTATTTCCGCCTTTACCGTCATAGTTATAGCGAGGATCAAAACCACTATCTATAATTACACGACTTACAAATGCTCCACAGTCGACTCCATCACAACCACCAATATATTGAGATTTTGATTTTGCGGCAGTAATTGCTGTAGCATATTCTGGTTTTCTATCTGTAGCGCCGGAAGTTCCTTTTGCTCTGTATTCAGGCCAAGCGTAACTTAAAATAGTATTTGTAATACCATCAGTGTTACCACTCGCAGTATTTTTCGAAACCGGACATCCGATAGATGGAATACTAGCCGGTGTAACTGGTAAGGCTCGTTTAATACCGTTAGCAATTCCAGCAGCATACTTTAGTTTTTGCTCGGGAGTTAAACCACCACTTCCTGTAGGGGATCCAGCTTCGTTATAGACCCAAGGCACAGAATCTGACCAGAGTTGTACTAATGAAAGATTACCCCAGCTTGGAAGACCCCTAGACTGGGGGAAGTATTTCGCTTGGTCCGTATTAACTTTAGTGATTCCTTTTCCACCGCGCTCAGCCTTGTCTCTTTCTTCATTAATAATATTGGCATAGGTGGCGCTTTTTTGGGCGGTTTCTTGGTTAGAGAAGCTTACTTTGACCGCTGGATTGTCTTGAGACTGACGATAATGACCAACAACTTGCGGCCAGGTCTCTCCCCAATTTTCAAAGGCACCCGAGCCGCTATCGGTATGAATACTGACGGCAATTGCAGCACCGGCATTTTTTGCTGCATCTACACGTTGACGTTTACTTACAGAATCATTTGTATTCGTTTTTAACATTACGACCTTATATCCTGCCGTTTCCAATACGGTTTTTAGAATATTTGAAACGTCTTGCACACTTGTTGCTTCAGGTTCGTTCACGTACTCTAAGTCACCTAAGCCTGTAACTGGATCTATATACTGATTCACAACTCCTCCGTGCCCCGGGTCGATCGCAACAACTGGGCCTGTAGGGGTGGTTCCTTCTTGTGCGGTTGAGGTTCCACCGGTGCTCGGTGTAGCAGTGCCTTTTTTAGTGATATCAATAGCATCGCCCGCTTTTTCTACAATTTGATTAGTAATTTTTGTAACATTTTCAATGTAAACCGGAAGATTATTCTCAAAAGCTGGTGCATATGCTGGTTTACCTTCAGCACCGTTTAAGTAGCCCTGTAAGCCGGAGTCGAGTGCAAAAACCTCTGAAATATACTGAAACCAATCGTTAGGTTGACCAACCCGACCGCTAGAAGGATATGTTTTGGCATAGATACTCTCTTGAAAACTTGGCCATTGATACCACTTTCTTGTTCCCTTAAAAACACCGGGTTGCCTGTCGGATGCGGTTCGTCCGAAGGCATTGTTGGACCCTTTATCTATCCCACCACTATTTGGAGCGGTACCCATTTGGGATTCCATGGTTGCCTGTGCGACTGCAAGTATTGGATTTATTCCTGCTCGCATTCCCCCTTGTACAAAATACTTGCCCATACCAACAAACGGTGAGTTACTCTTATAATTAACGGTATAGTCATCGATTGCTTGCGCTAGCTTAGCTGCATCTTTAATGTATGGAACACGTATAGGGTAATCATTTGCGGCATCGCCAGCAGTATTAGCGTTTGCGCCACCTGCATCGCCCTCGTTTTTACACGCTTCACTCTCATCATAATAAGCTGTATTGTTCTGAATAGCATCAAAATCTTGTTGAGTAAGAGCGTACGCTAATCCTGTATTTGATAGCGTAATAGCAAAAATAATAATCAACAATTGAAAGAGTTTAATTACCGAGCGGAAGTATTTAGATGATTTCATGTGTACCTCCATTATCTACCATCCACTGACCAATGCCATGTTTCTGATGGTAAATTTTTTAGGCCAAAATTCTGAGCGTTATTTTTTAACCATTTATAGCAAGCTGTTGAGGCATTACCACAACTACCAAAATCAAGCGCAAGCCCCATCTGGTGATTAGAATAGCCTGGGCGTGCAGTGGGAGGACTACATTGATCGGAAGGTTTTTGATATATGTCATTTTGCGAGTCTCCACAATGTTTGCGCCTTAAGTCAATCTGAGAGTCCATAGACCTAAAGGAACTTCCAGATAGATTTACGCCATCTGCGCGTGCCGCATTCAGAAGATCATCCACATTCTTAGCAATCTGTGCATTCACCTGTCCCATGTTTTGCACTGAGCATACCCGTATTTTAAATAATTGACCGTTTTGATATCCATCCACAACACCTGCGTCAGTACCGGCAGTACACGTTAAGTTTGATGTATCACCCGCTGTGACAGCAGCTCCTGCAACTGCAGCGGTTTGTGGTTGTTCTGTAGTGCTACTTTGAGGTCCATTTTGTATATCAATCAACTGGTTTTGTACACTTGTATTACGCTTTGCAAGTCTCCATCTGAAAACAAGATCGTTATATTGAGGGTTATTAATACCAAGATTCTGAGGTGAGCAATCACCCGCCGCAGTATTTACTTGGCCGTCTTGCTCTCTTTGTATGTCTCCGGATGAAAGTAAAGTACCCATTGTACTGCTATAGCATTTGGAGTACTTCCCTTCTATTTCTTCATACTTACCACTAGCTTCAAGTATTAGTTCATTTTCAATAGGGAAATAATCGGCATTATTTTGAATAATTGACTCTTCATCATTTGACCAACCCCATTGGACGATATTGTATTCCCCTGCACCACTTACTGACGCAGCCCTTACTTTGCTTTTGTTTAAAATATTGACAAATATATTACCTGGTACAGACTTAAGCGATGTCAAGATTGAAGAAAACATTTTATCAAAAGCACCCTTTGTATTAAGGGTAGAAGATAAGGTCGTTGCAGAGCGAGCAATAAGGCTGTTAGGATTTGTTATCGCTAAATATTTTTCACTGAATGGTAGTTGACTATTCTTTTCCTGGATATAAGCAAGGTCGCTCATGTTTGAAGATAATACCTCTGGCTGGGTCATTGGTCGGCCGTATAATAGTTTTTGATTATTTTGCTGAGCGTATAAATTTCCTCCCATATCTACTTGGTTGGCTATAGTTTCGCCCGTCTCAAGCCCATTATTTTGAGCATTAGAATAATTAAGCACCAGCATTTTAGCCAGTTCGGTTGCCCCAAGAATTAATACGCCATCCCGAAGTATTTTTTTAAAAAAAGATCCACCCGCGGACGCAACTTGCTTACTAATTACTTTTGCTGCAGCACGTCTACTACCCGCTTCACCAACTACTCTCTCTAATTTACCTACTGTTTGCTTTGCTAAAAATTCTCCCAATTCCTTGACGCCACCTCCAGCAGCGGTCTTTAAAGCTCCTGGTGTTCCACCTCCCAATACAGTGAGTGCAACCTCGATGACTCCAAATGCTACACCAACACGAACATCAGTTACGACCTGACAAACGGAGCTAGCATTATCAGTAAAGCTTTGAATGATATTAGGAGGCACAAATCCTCCCAAGACAACATTAAACAAACTAAAATTTCCCGTTGCTGTAGCTTGAGGAAGCGCAGCTGCATTAATCTCATTTGTAGGATCAATATTCTCACCACTTGCTCTACGTAATGGGACCGAGTCAGAAATGTCGCCGAGCTTACCATTAAGACCACCAACAGCTTCGACTGTGGTTGCTCCAGCCTTTTGTTGGTCAGCGGCTGAACGCACCATCATATAATTACTGATTAGAGATGATTCTTTTACGTCAGTAGTTTTAGAGCTGTTTTCTATTGACCCATCAAATATTAGGCACAGCGGGAGCGCAACTGCGTAGACTGTTGAAACTGCACCAGTAACTGTCTTAAAGGCAGACGTAGGTTTTGATACTTCTTCATCAAACACTGTTGCTGCTTCTTCTTTGAGCTGTTCAGCATTTAATGTTTCGGATCCTTTATCATCAACTTTTTTCTTTATCTCTTCTTCAACTCGTTTTGCGTCAGTGCAAGTATCTGCGGATGCGCAATTAGAGTAATCAGGTTTAGTGCTTCTCTCAAAAGCTTTTTTTGATTCAAGATATTCAGCGAATTGTTGCTTAATCCCCTGATATGTACTTCCTCTTTTTTCCCACCAATATAACTTGACACCTCTTTCACTGAGGATTTGTCTCATTACTTTACCGCGGACAAGGCTATTGGTTCCTTTAAGTTCGGTTTCTAGCGTAGACTCTAGCTCGGCTGCGAAACGTAGTTTTTCCTTATATCCCTGTATAGGCTTATACCACTTAGTGTCGGTGGGCTCTAAAAGAGCACCATTTGGTAATTCCCAACCTTTAAAAACCTGTCTATTGCCGGGTAAAAAACGTCTCGGGGGGCCTTCTTCAAAGACAGGCGTTATTTTGCTATTAACCTCTTGATAAACTTTTTTTGGCCTTAGATTATTGTATCGATCAAGAGTAGACTTAACACTTGATTCATTCCACCGTTTTGACATAGCCGCAAATCCGGATTCGGTCAACGCTGCTGATTCTATACTTGATGCCATGTTTTGTGTGCTTGCAGATCTGAATGTTCGGGCCGTTCGAGCCATATTCCAAACAGTTACGTTTTCTGCTAAGTGTATGATTTTAGCACTGCTTAATGTAGATAAAAGAATTAATGCCAGTATAAGTACTCCACCACCTGCACTACCTAAAAGAATGAGTGATTTACCTGAAAGCTTGCCAGAACCCTTCTTTTTAGTGGGTGTCTGTTTATAAGTAAAATTACCGTCGTCTTCTTGTTCTTGATTTACCAGCTTCTTTTCGCTTGTTTCAGCTGCAGAGCTCTGTGTAGATGAAGACCCCTCTTCTGCTTTTTTTAATTCTGAAGCAGAACTTTCTTTATTCTTGACAGGGGGCTGGTCCGACTCTTCATCGTATACTGAATGATAATACTGTTCATCATTATCAGGCTCTAGTTCTGTCATTGTCGGCATGGTAGTACCCTATGACCCCGGCCTTAAACGGTTCGTTAAATCGATCGTCCCTTCACCATTTTCGATAGCTCCCTGCTGCTCAATAGCCTGTACCTGAGCTGGGTTTGTAGTAATGAGACTTGTCTCAGTAGGACTTGCACTTATCTGTATGTGTACGTGGTTTTGTCCAGCAAAGAATAAGCCCTGGCCAATTGGGAATTGACTTAAGCGTTTACGCTCTTCGCTGGTTAATTTAAAGACATCCGCAAGTACATCAATTGCTGATGCGGACTGTTTTAATAACAACTGCATGCTCGCGTTAGCAACAATAGCGCGACCCATTCGACTGCCCATAAAATCTTCAACATCTTGACTAATAGTTGTTATACCAAGATTGTATTTACGAGAACGCTTTGCCATGCTGAACATGAAACTGGCTGAATCTTCATATTTAAGAAGTTGCCACGCCTCATCAATAATAAGAATACGACGTTGTTTATCAGTTTTTGTCTTGTTCCAAATAAAGTTCAAAACAATATACATTGCAACAGGCCGAAGTTCATCTTCTAGATCACGAATATTGAACACCACCATAGGGTTATTTATATTCGTATTAGATTGTTGGCTGAATATGCCCGCAAAGGTCCCTGTAGTGTATTTCCTGAGTCTTTGAGCTAATTGCGGGCCCGTACCTCCCATATGAAGCAATACATCATAAAGATCAACAATTGTTGGGGGCTGTGCATTATGCGTCAATGGATCATTTGTAATCCCTGCCTTTGCATACGTTTCAATGAGAGCAGCATCAAGATCGGACTCCTCTACAGGACTGAGCGCGGGTAGAGCTGCAGCATTACCACCAACCATCTGTGCTTGCGCGCCGCCCATCATGAGCCTCAGTAGGCCGTGCAAAGTAATGATATTGCTACGTAATGCATTGTCTGCCTCGTCACTATCTACCACTTTAGGTAGATCAAAAGGATTAATTCTTGTCGTAGAATTAAGGCTTAGTCGAACGTATGCTCCACCTACAGCTTCACACATTCTCTGATATTCATTTTCAGGGTCTATAATAAAAATTTCAGTGCCAAACATGAGGCTACGCAGGGCTTCAAGTTTAACTGCAAAAGACTTACCTGCACCAGATTTAGCAAACACAATAGAATTTCCGTTCTCAAGACTAAATCGGTCAAAAATAACCAAGCCCGAGTTATGCATATTAATGCCGTATAGAATACCGTTATCTTGCGTTAGTTCTGCGCTTGTAAATGGAAAACTTGTGCTAATAGCACCAGTGTTCATATTGCGCCGAATAAGAAGTTGATCGGTAAATTGAGGCACTGTGCTATTAAAGGCCTGCTCTTGTTGAGAGGTGGCAACCTTTGAATATACTAGTTGCTGACCAAGTACAGACTCGATCTTATGCGTCACAAACTCCAATTCGTCCATACTGGAAGTATAAATAGTGAAATACATACCAAATCTAAAGAACCGTTCTTCACCAACTTGTAGTTTGTCGCGCATTTCTTCGGCATCTTGGATTGCTGCCTGCTTTCCAGGGTCTCGAGTCCGTCCTTTTTCTGCATCTATCTGCAATCCTGCTTCAAGTTGGGTAACTTTTTTTCTGAGATTTTCTAAGACAATCTGGCTTTCAACTGGATATATATAAAGTGAGAGATCCATGACCTCGTCCATATTCACCATACTACTTAACCAGCCGGTGTAGACCTGTCTTGGATAGCCATAAACGTAAAAGGTTCTCGCGAATCGTGTCCCTAGATGAAATAAGCCATTTTCGTATACTAATGAACTTGGGGCAATAAAGTCTCGGAGTGCAGTGATACCTTTCTGAAAAGCCTCTTGTACCTCTTTTTCCTCCTGAGCTCTTTGGGCCTGTGCTGCAGCAACTGGATCATTTGGTTGTTTGTTTTTTCCAAATGCCATTACTGCATTTCCCTTTCTAATGAAGGTTGAGGTGCCTGACCTATACCTTTCGTTACCACATCGGCTGTAACCGCGCTAAAATTTTTCATTTTTTGTCGGGTTGCAGTATCAGGATTGTAACTATCGTAGTATAGCTCAATCAATTCTTGCGTATCGAGCGGTAGGCCTTGTACTCCGCATTGCATCAAGCCACCAAGTACCGCCTGAACTCTGTTGCGCAGCTCATCTTTTGCCTTGTTTAAGTCATTTTCGTTGATAGTAATTTGTTTTTGTCCTTTTTTGCTAAATAGTGCTTGCACACCTGTAAACAAGCCCTTACTTGCAGTTAAGGGGTTTTGAATATCGATAGTGGGATAATAAGGAATGACTACAAAAAATTGTTTATCCATGATGTTAACTTGTTGTCCTATGGTAACCATATAGTTTATATAGTCTTCCATTAAAACGGCAAGCAACATATTATCATGCTCAGTGCGTATCTTATCGAGTTTAGTAATATATGGTGTAAGGTCAACTTTCTTAGAGCGAATATTTATTTGAATTGGAAAATAGAGAGAATTGAGAAAACCTTGATAGCTAAATTCAACAGCTTCTCTTTCCTCAGGGCTCATAAGATCAAAGTTAATTGCCCGCGTCTGGATTACTGAGCGGTAGCTGCCGTCATTCATAATAACGATGCCGTCACGTATTTCGGCTATCTGCAGTGCATTTTGCGTGCTGTTGGGGTTTGACTTAGGTGCGTCCTGTAATCCAGCTCCTGCAGCTGCTGTACTTTGACGAGCTTGGGGATCGTATGCACTACCCGGAACATTTGTAACTGGTACGGCGCCTGGCATAGGGTTAGCTTGAGAAGCGATACCTGAAGCTGGCCTACCCGGAACACTTCCCTGCGGCATTGTAGGATTATTGAAAGGACCTGATTGTTGATTATAAGAAGGATTCATGTATTTTTTCCACCCACAATGAACTAATGTAGTGAAACAATGACTTCGTCTTGATCTTGATTGTCGTGAATTTGATTGATCTCACGAGCAATACTGTCAATGCTGCGATCGTTGTTCCTGGCAAGTTCAATTGTAGCAGGATTAACGGGTGCTGTCACTTGTGAAGAAGGTTGCTTTTTGCTCTTTTGCTCAGAGGCAGGAACAATAATTTTGTGATTATGAAAGGACTCTTCTTGGAGATGTTTCTTTTCATTCAAACTACTTAACACGGCACTCTCTTCTTGGTCTAATGGCTGTTTGTGGCTCGAGAACGTGCTAGATAATAGATTGCCATCATACTGATCACCCGAATTGCTTTTATCTGTATTGAGGAACCATTGTTGCTCGTTTTGATCAGTCCTAGTTGTTTGTTTTGTTGCATCGATCTTAGCCTCTCGAGTTCGTTGCTGCAACTGCGATTCTACTATTTGCATTTTTGCATCATCGAAAATATCATTACCGTCATCGGCATCTAACGTTGTACTCACATTTGGAAGAATAGATGGCTGCACAAGCCTGTCCGATGCTGTAATATCCACAAGATTTGCACTAGTATTTTCATATAAATTTTTTGATATGTTTTTGATTGCCCAGCCACGAGTGTCTACAGTAGTTGCAAGCGCTTGAAGCCTACTTTGAACTTCACCTTGAGTTAAGTTGTCTCCAGTGTATAAAATAACTTTTTTTGGAACAGTTATTTTTACAAGCTCTTGAATGCCTGTTTGGTTCCAAACTCTTTTGCGAGGTTTGAAAAAATAACGTAACTTTGCTAGAAGCCAAGTTTCGGTAGGCTGATCTTTACCCCAAGGAAAAGCAAGAAAACCTGAAACAAAAGCTACTGGTGCTAGAAAAATTACTAAAAGACCGAGACCTTTGGTTAAAAATAAAAAGCTTAAATAAAGACATACAATTGTGATAGCGCCAAAAATAAACTGCTTTAAGGTTAGAGGACCTAAAAAGGTATCCTCCGCTTCAATATCTTGAATTACTTTATAGGTAGCCATTACCTATATAGTATATGAAATTATAGACAAGAGAAAGCTCAAATAACTTTAACTTAAGCCCAACTTTTTCTTGTATTTAGCATGTTTTTTCTGCAGCTTATTTATTTTTTTTGTTCTTCGTTTTCCTAAAAATGTTTCACCACTTGCTCTTGTGTCAATTTTTTGAAGCACCTGTTCCTTTTTTTTCTGCAGCTTCTCATATCTTTTTTCGGTACGTTTTCTAAGTGCTAGTGTCTTTTTTGATTCCCTGACGTTATCAGCTGGTTTTTTGAAATTTACAATCAGCTCTGAGTCCTTTTTTGCTTTCTTTTTGGCAGCTTCAATGACTCTCCCTCTTGCTATGTCTGAAAAAGGATTTTTTTCTGGTGCTGCTATACCTGCTTGAGTATGAGAAGGCTCAGGTTTTTGGCCCCAGAATTGTGTAATTTCGTGCAATTGCCTATTAATCCTAATAAGCTTACGTACTTTAAAACCAATCATGCTAGACTCAATACGTTCGGGATACGTATCAGGCTCTTCAGGTGGAGGGGTTTTAATTCCGAATCCTCTTGGCGAAAGGGCATGTCGGCCTGCGGTACGCACAAATCTCTCAGTTTCCTGTAGTTGATGAATTTTTTCTTCCGCATTTTCATATAATTTTTTAAAAATCACGCGACATATCCCATTGACAGCTATTGCTTGCGGATCAACTACGATATGCGCAGGTGACTCAGGATTGTTGTCAGGATTGTTTTCAGGATGTGTTGTCATCAAATATACAATAGAACTTTACTTAGTATAAGTCAATAACGATTAGCGTTAATCAGCTAACCCTATAAGCCAGGAGGATTTAGTTGGGGCCCCACTGTGCCGCTACCTGCGTCCCTTGCGTTTTGTTCAGCAAACTGTTGTCCTCCCGCTTGCTCATAGGAGCCAGCTCTACTACGTACTTCTGTTGATAATACATCAGCATCCGCTCCCGTACTCCTAGATAATTGAGCACCAAGCTGCCGGTCTGTAGTTAGTTGAGAAGATGTATCGATTCCAACACTACTGAGCATATCAGTAATAGCAACTCGATTGTCTGAAGAAGCACCTCCCATGCTCGTGCGTAAAGATACCATTTGTGCTGCTATTGTTGTTGCGCTATCTGCAGCCTGATTTGCTTCTACTGTAAGTCTATTGGCATCGGCTTGATTTCCGGCCTGTCGCGCAGCTTCTGCTTGATGCTGTAATTCTCGAGCTCTATTACTATTGCCTCGATAATCTTGCGCTAGCTGAGTCGTCATTGTCCTAAAAGGATCTGCTTTCATGCTGAGCATCGCTCCAGGTCCGCCTTGTTCAAATGCTAATTGACGCATATTTTCGTTCGTCTGAGCGTCGGTAACATCTCCAGCTTCAAGATTCTGCATCGCATCAAACATAGCGGTATGGCTTGGTGTTCCCAGATCAGTTCTTCCTGCCTGATTAGACGCTGATTTTGCTGATGCAATCATTGCATTTCTTACTGCGACATCATCTGAGGCACCTGCTATTTCTCTTAACATATCGGCGTGAGTATCGTAGCCAGTTCCTGTACGTGCGCGGCCTAATGCAGATGCAATATTAACCGCATCCCTCGAGCCACTGTTCTGTGCTGCTTGGACCATGCCCACCGCGCCTGCTAATTGATCATCACGGTATCTACCGGTCGCTCGTAGTCGTCTTTCAATGTCTTGAGCGCTCGTGCCATACCTGGCAGCTTCCAACATATGATCATCATTGGCAATTGCCCGAAAGGCCTCATTCTTTTCTAGAAGCTCTTGACCTTGTCGC
>CAJAXB010000091.1 GCA_903946795.1 uncultured Candidatus Saccharibacteria bacterium
AAAGACGAAACTATTTTTGGACGAGGCGACAACAGTCAGCCTCAAGAGTACGATCCTTCTTTTGGCTCAGTTTCTTCTGCAAGCGGTGCACCAATTCAAGTCAAGCAAGTTACTGAAGAAGAAGTAAATAAAATATTAAAATATGATCTCGTAGAGCAAGTTCGTGAAGGCATTATCTTGAATGTGCAGTATGTTACTCGACCAGGTCAAAAAAAATATATCGCTAATATTCAGGACTTTAACCCTGCAAGAAACCCAGAAGCTCTTTCGGGATCTATTCCGCGTCCATTAAATGACACCGCAGTATTGTTACCAGAAGCATACCTGTCTAAACTGGGCTTTAAAGATGCACAGAGTGCGATAGGCAAGGAAGTAACCGTTGCTATACGAAAATCACTTAGCTCCCAAATACTAGAGAGTGGCGTGGCACCTCGAACACTTAAAGAAGCAGAGACCATCGCTGATAAAAGTACTGTTCTTGTGCCGTTTAAGATTGCGGCCGTCTTAAAGCCCGAACCTGCACAACCTGGGACTGAACTTTCATTACAAATTAGTACACAAGCTGCCAAAAATCTCAATGACATTGCTACTGCTGGCACATCACAATATCGCCAGTACACGACCATTAATGTCAAAGTAAAAGATGGTCAAGATAAAGCAAAATTACAGCAAGTTCAAGATCAGCTCAAGAAAGATGGCTTTAGTTCGCAAAGTGTTGAGGAGACACAGCAATTTTTGACACAAATCATTAATGTCTTAAAAGCTATTGTCGCTGCATTCGGTCTTATTGCAATCATTGCCTCAGTATTTGGCGTAGTCAACACAATGTACATAAGCGTACTACAGCGTACCCGTGAAATAGGTCTTATGAAGGCTCTCGGCATGCGTAGAAGAGATGTGAGTAGGCTATTCAGGTTTGAGGCTGCATGGATCGGTTTTCTTGGAGGAGCGCTTGGATCAGGTTTTGCCTTTATCCTTGGAACACTTCTTAATCCTTGGATCACAAAGAAACTTGATTTCGGAACCCAGAAGCTATTAATCTTTAAGGCTAATCAAATAGCAATCCTTATCTTCCTGCTGGTCCTCGTGGCAATCTTTGCCGGATTACTACCAGCACGTAAAGCATCAAAACTTGATCCAATTGAAGCCCTACGTACAGAGTAAATTAATATTTAATGGAGAACATATGAAAGCTATATGGAAAGATACCGTTATTGCCGAAGCAAAAAAAGAAGATCTAATCTATATTGAAGGGAACTGGTACTTTCCTCCAACTTCAGTCAAGAAGGAGTTTCTACACAAAAGCCCAACACCATATACCTGTCCATGGAAGGGTGTTTGTCAGTACTTTCACGTCGGTAAGGGTGACGATATGAGCCAAGACAATGCCTGGAGTTATCCTGAACCGAAACCAACAGCAATTGAGCGGGTTAAAAAAGATTTTTCTAATTACGTCGCATTCTGGCGTGACGTAAAAGTTGAGGAATAAAAAAAGATGTCATCGGACAAAGAATCGATCGTCCTGGGTGGAGGTTGTTTTTGGTGTTTAGATGCAAGCTACCGCTTAATTAAAGGTGTGTTGCATGTTGAATCTGGATATGCTGGTGGACACCTCAAGAACCCATCATATGATCAAGTTTGTACTGGAACAACAGGGCACGCAGAAGTTGTACGTGTAACGTTTGATCCTGCAGAAATCACTCTCAAAGACATACTAGATATTTTTTGGGCGCTGCATGATCCAACAACGCTAAATCAGCAAGGCAATGACGTCGGCGAACAATACCGCTCAGTTATTTTCTATTCGTCGGACGAACAACGTCATATCGCCGAATCATCTATGAAAGAAGCCGCACATCTTTGGGATGACAGGATAGTAACAGATATCCAAAAGTTGGACGAATTTTTTCTTGCTGAAAAAGAGCACCAAGATTACTTCGCCAATCATCCTGAGTCTGCATATTGCCAGGTTATTATTAATCCAAAGCTTGCCAAGCTGCGTAAAAAGTTTTCCGATCGAATCAAGAGCTAACTATAATTGTTTTGCTTCGACAACGTATCGTTTTGCAGTACTGCCGAGTGGGTAGCAAGTGTACAGAGTTAGTTTTTTAGAGACTTTAGGGTCTTTATCTCTTATGTCTATCTGTTCAGGGAGAACTGTTTTTGTATTGTACACTTCATATTCATACACGGTATCTTTCCAACGAATATAGATTTTACTGCCCAACTTAAGCTCGGGTAAGTTGTAGAAATAGCCCCCATTCTTTGCAGTATAGAGAAACCTATGTCCAGCAATAACTAAGTTACCATCTTTAGTAGGATCAATCTTATTGGTTTCTCTCCAGACACCTTGGTTTTTACCAATGACGTAGACATCCCGTCCTTCAATAATCTCAGCATTAACACCAATTGGAGGCAGAATAAGCCGATTGCCTTTTAATTTTTGAATGGCCTCATCGCTTATCTTGGTAGCCCCTTGCTTCGAGTCGGCAGCTGCTTGACTGTACGGCTTTGGGTCAATCTTAGGTTTTCTGACCAAAAAATCTATATGAGGAAGATAGGGGAGAATGAGTAAAATAAAGCTTGCTATAGCTACAGCTATAGAAGATATGATAATAATTTTTGATTTTGTACTACGTTTTTTGAATGCTTGCCAAATGGATCGAGGGCTTTTTATAGTACGCTTCCGAGAAGCTGGCGTAATTAATTTTCCTTTCTTGCCAAGGATTACAGAAGCTTTTTTTTGTTTTTTTCGTGCCATATTCTATTCAAGTATACCACTAGCAGTTTAAACAGTGTGATATAGTTTTAATATGAAATCTAAAAAACCAACCAACAAACCAATTACAATTCAATCGTTAGTAAAGTGGAATAAAGGTATGGCTGTCTTGCATGCTTTGCAAGCCGTTGCAGTCATTGCGCTTAGTAAAGCAGTAACTTGGCCAATTACGACAACGTTTCTCACGCAGGATACACTAGCCTCTAAAATTGCTGGAAAGCCTGTACTGGCAATGAGTACGCGCACTATCTTCAATATTAATCTAGGGTATGTAATTGCCGCATTCTTCATTATGTCCGCAGTCGCTCATACTATTATCGCCACTGTGTATCGAAAGACATACGAAGCTGATCTTAAAAAAGGTATCAACAAGGCTCGCTGGATTGAGTATGGCATCAGTGCCAGTACCATGATGGTAGCGATCGGCCTACTAAGCGGAATTTCTGATATCTCAACAATTGTTGCAATTTTTGCGCTTGACCTCATCATGAACCTCATGGGACTTGCTATGGAGCTTCAGAACCAGAATGAAAAGAA
>CAJAXB010000092.1 GCA_903946795.1 uncultured Candidatus Saccharibacteria bacterium
AGAGAAAGATTCTCGTATATACCGTCCAGTGTTTTAAATTGAGTCAGAAGTTCAAGTGCTCCCTTTTTTCCAATTCCTGGGACGCCAGGGATACTATCTGAACTATCTCCCATCAAGGCCTTATAGTCTAAAAACTGTTCAACTTTGATGCCATATTTCGCCTCAAAACTATCAGGATGGAATAATTCTATATTACTGAGTCCAGTTTTCAGTGCATATACCTTTACGGAACCGTCTACCAACTGCAACATATCCATATCGCTGGTAACAAGTAGTGTTTCAATGCCCTTTTTTGTAGCTTGTACGGATAAAGCTCCCATAATATCATCTGCCTCATAGTCGTCGAGTTCGTACAAAGGCCATCCGAAGGCATCAAGTAAGTCATGGAGTAATGGTATTTGCGCGTAAAAATCTTCTGGAGGTGACTTACGCCCTGATTTATATGCCGGATACAATGCAATACGTTTACGTATATTGGTTTTAGGCTTATCCCAAGCTACACACACGTAATCTGGATCAAGTCGTTTTATAACCTCAAGTGCCATGACTGCGAATCCATATACTCCACCTGTAGGAGTACCGTCTTTTGTGCTTAGGTTTGGCATGGCATAGTAGCCTCTGTAGAACACAGATTTACCATCAATAATAACGAGTCTTTTGCCTGTTTTCGGTACCATAGCTTCTAGTATACGCTATAGCCTTGGGCTGATATATTGCTTACGCTACACCTTTTGGAGGCTTAGGATTGATTGTATATTCGTAGGCCTCAATCATTCTTGCTGGATTAGCCTCAACACGCTTCTGTAATCGCAATACAGCGTTGGACGTGACCCTCAATGAGTGTTGAAATCGTGATTGGCTTACGATCTTGTCTTCATATGAAAATTTGGTCATTTGCACTAATGACATTGGTAAATCTAGCGAAGATCGGCCAGTAAGCAGACTAATTGCAACCTGTTCTTGAAACGGATACTTTTCAAACGATCGCTCACGTACATTCATGCTCGCAACGTACAGTTTGCCAATACTGCGTGCGGCTTGTTCTCTTCTCTCAGTAAGCTCGACTGGGTTTTCAATCGTTTCGTAAACGTAGTCCAGATATTCTTCGCTTCGGACTTGATCCACCGAAAGTACCCCATGCAAATAGAGTACAGCTTGGTTTAGCTCTACGGCACACTGCTGAATTGGCTTTTCGGCTTCCATATGCGCTTCCATATGCATAGCATGTCACCGAAAGAAAAACTATGCAAGCATGAGCGTTTTATGTTGCAATATATTTTTTGTAAAATTAGATTTAATCAGTCAATAAATCTCTAAGCCACTTAACTTTACCGAGTTTTGCTAAAGCTATTTGTTCTAACTGCCTAACACGCTCGCGAGTTAAAGGATCGCTGAGAGAGTCGCCTATTTCTTGCAATGTTTTTGGTTCTTTGTCACCACTCATACCAAACCGCATTTTAATTATATATATTTCACGCTCAGTAAGTCCAGCCTCAATCATTGCCTTAGCAACTTCAGCGCGTATAACTGAAGAAAGTGCTAATTCCCCGACTGCTGGAGCTAAATCTGCGGTTATGTCTTCAAGCGCAAAGCCATCATACCCCTTCAATTCAGCATTCATTGAGTCGGTTTTTTGTAACAAAATATAGCTGTGTACCATAGCGACCTTTTCTTTGGTCCACCCTAGGTATTCAGCGATTGTTGCTTGTGTTGCCCTAGAATCATCGCCCGCAAGGGCACGTTCTGCATCCTTATACCTATTCATTTCCAAATGCATGTGATTAGGTACTCGAATTCCATCACCAGTATTCTGATATGCCCTTGTAATTCCTTGTCTGATCCACCATGTAGCATATGTACTAAATTTAAATCCCTTATATGGATCAAACTTTTCTACCGCACGATCCAGTCCTATATTACCTTCTTGAATGAGATCAGCAAGTTCTAGGCCATTACCTGTATATTTTTTTGCAACACTAACGACAAGACGTAAGTTGGAAACATACATTGTATCTCGTGCTTTCTCACCAAGCTCCTTAATGTGCTGTAGCATCACAATGTCCTCACGCGTGGTATCAATGTCGGGCTCAGATTCAACAATAGCCTCTAATTGCTCTCCAGCGCTTCGACCTTCAACAAAAGTAATTGCTGTTTCACGTTCTTGTTCTGGCGTTAATAAAGGATGCTGTCCAATCTCATGCAAGTACTGCCGAAGTGAATCTTGAGGTCTTGATGGATCAAGTTCATGGGTGTACTTTTTCATAGAGTACTATTCTATAATAAATACTCTGTTATTGCAAGATTAGCGTTCCTGCCCTCCAGATGACGTGACGTTTTTGAGGTTTCACTTTTTTTGCAAATACAATGCTTGGATTACGTCTAATTGTTTCGCCGGTCCAGTTATACATACTCACTGCAGTTTGCAGCGGGACACGTAGGCGCTTAGGAATATACTCCATACCGTTGTCTGCTTTGGCCTGCCACGCATCATAGTATTTCAATTGAGCATGCATAAACTGAGAGAAGGATTCAGGGTGAGTCCGTGCGGTTTCTTCAGATACATCCTTAAGACCAAACTTATCTAATTCTGTTTTTGGAAAGTAACACCTAGCCAATGTATTGTCTTCCTGGATATCACGAATAAAGTTAATATATTGCATAGCTCTTCCCTGCAATTGAGCAAACTCTAACGCTTTATCAGGCAGGCCCATTATCTTTGCCATCATAAGGCCAATGACCTCTGCAGAGCCATACATATACCAGATTGTATCATTCATAGTTTTATACGTACGCTTATCTAAATCTGCCTGCATAGCATCAAGAAATGATTCAACCCATGCAGTATCAAATTTATATTTTCGTACAACGAACACTATATTTTTAATAACTCGCTCATCAATAGAATCAGTATCTTTTGTAGATGTGTTGAATTTTGGGTCTTTATGGGCTGCATCCCAGCGTTTTCTTAAGGATAAGAATGCTTTTTTATTTGCAGGCACAGTATCAACATAATCGTCGGCTACTCTAACAAAACTATACAGCTTAAATACATCATCCTTTATTTTTTTAGGGAAAAAAATGGAACTAAAATAATATGTGGTGCTGCCCTTTCGAAATATCTTTTTTTCTGTTTTCACAATAGTGCTATTGTAGCGCTACATATTTCGAATTAACAAATAATCGGTAAGGCTTTTAAGGAATG
>CAJAXB010000093.1 GCA_903946795.1 uncultured Candidatus Saccharibacteria bacterium
GTATAGACTATTCTCTGTAAGAAATGACAGGGAAGCGGAATTAACTAGAATACTCGCACCCTCTGAAGTTAATCGACTATATTCATTAAGTGCGCTCACACCGCTACAGGCAAGTGTGCCTAAAGCAATATTGTCTTTTGTAACAAATACTTCTTCGGGGCGGTCTCCTTTTTTAAGTTGCTGCGTATACTTAAACGCATCGTTGACCCAACCTTTACCGATTGTCTTAAATGATAATTGCAAGCTGTATGGTAAAACTTCTCCGGTTGGTATAAGAAATGTTTTATCCTGTTTTGTTAGAACGTCACCATTTTTATTAAGATAAATAATTCTATTTGTGCCTTGTGGAGACTTCCCGTATACAATACTTGTAATCGCTACGCCATTTTTTTTGAGATTATTGAGTAGCATAGGCTTATTTAAATTTTTCTCTATTGCTGAGTATTCGGGTAATACTAAAATATCCGTGTTTTGAGGATTGAGTGCTTCACGTTCATCAATTGTTATTTCATCTTCTGCCGATAGATGTAGGACACTGACGTGAATACTACGTTCAAGGCCATTGCTACTGCCGATCTTCCAACCAACAACAGTCGTAAGACAAACAGCCAATGCCAACATTGTAGCCGGGTAGATCCTACGCTGCGTTAATAAGTATACACTTAGGTTTATAACAATAATGAGAAAAGTTAATCCAAAAAAACCCAATATGCGAGTGCTGTATATTAAAGGGGTTCCAGATCCTGGCACTGCTAAAGAACCCCATTGAAAATTAGGACTGAAACTTCCTTGAGGTCCGTATGCCATGAAGGCAAAGAGGTAACTGCGCAGTAGTTCGGCAAGCGGAAAAAAGAAAGGGAGTATAAGTATACGCGATTGTACAGATTTGAAGCATGCTATTAAAAATCCTATACCGGCGTATGCTAGAGCGCCAAAACTACAGACAAGAAACCATGCAATGAGTCGCGCTACAACTGTAACCCATCCCGTTATTCCAATATTCCAGTTTTCAGGTGACATTTGAAATAAAAAAAGATTCGCAAAACCCGAAAGAATAAATCCCCCGATATAGAAGTCTTTAATTATAGTCTTGCGCTCTCTATTGCCGCTCTTCTTTAAGTACAAGAAAATCGGTACAAGACTTATACAGACAATCCATGAAAGTCTTAGGACAATAAAACTAATGCCCGTAAGAGTACAACCGATCAACATAAGTGAGCGCGGTTCGTGAATAACTTTAAAAAAGCGAGCCTTCATCATTCAATGATACCACCAAATTATATATGAAAGGACCTGTATCAAATACGCATGTTATGGTATAATATACCGGTTACATTACACAAGAAGGTCCCATCGTCTAACGGCTAGGACACCAGGTTTTCATCCTGGCAATAGGAGTTCGATTCTCCTTGGGATCACCAAAAAAGACTTAGCATGTCGCTAAGTCTTTTTTGTTAAGATCATTTGATTGAAAAATGTTAATATAAAATACCACTTTTAACTAGCCACTTACCAGATTCTTTTTCCAGTGTTACAGTCATTAGCCCTACAGTACTCCCCGCACTATTTTTAGGCAATCCAGTAATTGTATAGATTACAACGATGGATTTTGATGTACGACCTACAGCCTCATTTGTAATTTTTGCTGTTTTTGATGCAGAATCCTTAAAAAGCTCATCAAATTGGGACTGCGTAACACCTGACTTAAAACCCTTAGTCGTAATTGCATAAGCGCTTACGTTATTGTTAGAGAGTATTGAAGTAGTAAATTTATTTGCAACAGACTTTGCATCTGAAGTTTGTTTATTTTGGTTCGCAGTATTAGCAAACCATCCAATTGATAATAGGACTATCGCTGATATTACAACTATACTGCTACGAATTACTTTATTCATAAAATTTATTCCTCTTTTCTTTATAATTTAAACTATGGCCTTCTATTTCAGTACTGCCCGAATGCACCGGCATTTTGAGATAATTCTCGCGCTAGTGCTGCTTGCATAGCAGCATCGTCGTACTGCCCGAATGCACCATCATTTTGTGATAATTCTCTTGCAAGTCCATCTTGAATATAACGCTCAAGCCCTGCCCAGTCTGGTTGTGTAATATCACCACCGCCACCGCCACCGTCGTCACCACCGCCACCGCCACCGCCACCGCCACCGCCGTCACCACCGCCACGTAGGTTGCCAGTAGCTCTTCGCGCAGCTGCTTGCCTTGCAGCGTTCTCTCGGGCAATTCGTTCTTGTTCCGCTTTCTCAAAAGCTACACGTGCATCTTTGCATCTATCGCTTAAGAAGTTTTCCTTTATAGAACAGTTAGATGCTTCGGCATTCCACTTGGCTTGGCATTCTTGCGGGAATCTACTAGGAAATAGTTCTTTGATATAAGCTTCTAACGTTGCTGGACAGTCGTTGCTCGCTCCGACGCTGCCGTTCTTAATAGCAGCATCAAGGTTGTTGCGTTGTGCGGTACACCTTTCACTTAGGAAATTTTCTTTTATTGCACAATCGTATGGGTTTGCTTGTGGCTTACCGTCTGATGCTACAGCCTGGTAATTAGGTGGAAAAGCATAGAATGGAACTCCACCATCTTTCCATCCTTCAGCATTGTTAAGGCCTTCTGCAACCCACTTGTCGCGAAGAGCACGATCAGTCGTAAATATGGATTTGAGAGTTGATCCATACTGGACTAGTCTATAGACAGGAACAGTGCCAGGACGTGCGCCATCTGGCCAAGCATAGAATGCTATGCTCTCACGCACAACTTTTCCTGGACTTTTTGCTTCTTTTTCCTTTGCACCTGGCTCTAGCATATAGTCGTGCCAGGTCACTGAGTCATTATAGACTCTATACACTGGTTGAGCATTATCTAATGCTGATACGGGTGCTCTAAAAGCAGTGCCGAAATAAAGAGGCCAGGTTCCTGGATCTCGCTTGTTA
>CAJAXB010000094.1 GCA_903946795.1 uncultured Candidatus Saccharibacteria bacterium
GTAGTTGTTCTTTTCCTGGTCGCAAGACCTTATTTAAGAAGATTATTATCTTCCCAGCAAAGCAAATAAGAATAGCAATCTATACAACATCTCTGCTACAATTATGTCAGTATGAATCCACAGTCACAGCCTATTGAACCAGCTAGTCTTCCAAGACCAATCGACCCTACAACAATGCAACAACAGGGTCTTCCAGCTGCCACCTCAGCACAGCCGCATATTACGCAGGCGCCAGCTCCCCAACCCTTAGTTGCTGATGGCAAGAAAAGTACACACTCACCAGATATAGCTGAGGATGTAGATCTGATCGAAAAGGAATGGGTTGAAAAGGCAAAACACATTGTTGCGTCCACAAAAGAGAATCCTCGCGAACAGAATGTTGAGATTGCAAAACTAAAAGCAGACTATATGAAACAGCGATATAATAAAGAAGTTGAAGTAGATACAGAGTAGAGCTATGAATTTTTCTTTAATAATTGGTTTACCATTCTTAGTTCTTGTAGCACTCAGCGGCTTTATAATCTTTATACAGTCTAGAAAAGTACTAAGAGAGCAAAAGAATTACGAGCGTGGCCTCAAGATGGTACCATTGCTTATCCATCTTCCTCCAACAAGTGAAGACGTTGAAGCGAATGGACGAGATACCCGAGATGTTGTTGAAGAAAATATCTCTAAAGCTCAAACTCTCTACAGTATTATTGCAAGTACTCTCAAGAAAGATTACAAAAGTAAATTTTATGGTCAACGACATTTTGCTTTTGAGATTATTGGAATAGACGGTTTCGTAAAGTTTTATGCCTCTGTTCCTATAGTTTTAGTCGACGTAGTTAAGCAGGCAGTCATTAGCGCATATCCATCAGCGCAGCTTGTTGAAGTAGCCGAACACAACATTTTCAGTCCTGTTGGGCGTCTTGGAGGTACAGTTGGGGGTGAACTAACCCTTAAGGAGCATTTTGGGTATCCTATTGCAACATATCAAGAGCTCAAGCGAGACTCATTGCAATCCATACTGAACGCACTTTCTACTCTCGATAAGCAGGATGGAGCAGGCATTCAATTCCTGATCCGACCCGCAGATCCATCTTGGCGTAAAAGTGCTCAGATGATTGCTTCAAACAAAAGAAAAGGGAACAAGGGCGGAGATTCCTCAGGGGCCTTCTGGTGGGCGAAGCAGCTTGCCGTTGCGGCAGTAAAACCGCCTGAGGATAAGGCTGGAGGCAAAGACCCTAACAAGCCAGAGCTTTCAAGCCTCGATCAATCCGTACTTGATTCCATTGATGACAAGACCCGATACCCAGGCTATGAAGTACTTATCCGAGTCATTGCATCATCAAACGTCAGTCAAAGAGCGCAAACCATTCTTCACAATGTAGTCGCAGCGTTCTCTTTGTACGATGCACAAGGAAAGAACGGATTCAAATACACCCCGTCCAGTGATATCGAAAGTTTTGTGACATCGTTTATATTACGTTTCTTTCCTCAAGAAAGTAACAAGAATATCCTTAACACGGTAGAGCTAGCTACACTTTTTCATTTTCCAGATCAAAAAAATATTCCAACATCTCAGCTAGAAAGACAAGCCTCAAAACAGGTTGATGCACCGCGAAACATGCCTGACGAAGGCCTCTTATTGGGCTATAACTTATTCCGTGGCGCAAAAAAACCAATACGACTTACTCATGGTGACAGGCAGCGTCATATGTATGTCGTTGGTCAAACAGGTACCGGTAAGAGTACCTTTTTGGAGAACCTTGCGTACCAAGACATGCTTAATGGTGATGGTTTTGCATTTGTCGACCCCCATGGCGATACTGCAGATAAATTACTCTCTTTAATACCCAAAGAGCGCACTGAGGATGTCATTTACTTCAATCCTTCAGACATGGATTTTCCAATGGGTCTAAACCTGTTCGAGTTTACGAGTCCTGAGCAGAAAGACTTCCTAATTCAAGAAGCAATTAACATTTTATACAAACTCTATGACCCGAATAGGCAGGGTATGATTGGTGCTCGCTTTGAACATATATTCACGAACTGTGCCTTACTCTTAATGTCTGATCCCAATGGCGGTACATTTGTTGACATACCTAAGTTGTTAATTGACCCCGACTTTATGAAGGCTAAGCTCAAATATGTCACGGATCAAAACGTACTTGATTTTTGGACTAAAGAATGGCCAAACTCTCAGCGCTCAAACGAGTCCGGAGAAGTAACAAGCTGGGTTGTAAGTAAATTTGGAGCCTTTCTA
>CAJAXB010000095.1 GCA_903946795.1 uncultured Candidatus Saccharibacteria bacterium
AATATTATATTCTCGTGCAAGCACCATACGCCACAAGCTCCCAAATGCTTTTGATGCTCGAAAAGCATTGCGGGTGAGGTATGGAGTATATCCATCTAGCGATGCATTGAATCGCGCAATAGGTTTAAGATCTTTAGATGCTTCAACTAAAATAAGTTCTCTTTTTTTGATCGCGCTTTTAATGTCTTTCTTGGTCTGAAAACGAGCTGCATCTTGATACCACTGACGTTCACGATATAAGGCACGATCCATCACGGCCAACTCGAATTCGGTTGGAGACGCTAAAGAAGGTAGTAACGGTGATTTAGATGTTTGTTTACTCATCTAAAATTGCTTTAGGTAGCTTGTACTAAATGCTGTAGTAATTTTTTGTGATTTTTTCCAACGTTCTTCTGCAAGCTGAACGAGCTTCTCTACAAGATCTACATTACTAATGCCTGCTTTGTTCCAGTTGTGGCTGTAGAGCCCCCCTGGCATAGGATTTATCTCATTAAACATAACTTTTTTCGTCTTACTGTCAATGAGCATGTCGACACGGGCTATGCCTGCACAACCTGTTGCGTGGTAGACTGCAAGGCCTGTTTGCACTGCGTCATCATATAGATCTTTTGGAAGATCTGCTGGAATCTGACTATAGCCTTGTGATCCATGTTTTGAAGATCCTCCCTTTTTGCCGCCTTTTTTGCCGCCCTGCATATACTTGGTTTCAAAATCAAAGAAATCTTCGCTTTTGAGTAATGGCTGTTCGAGCATTGCAGGAGTTGGGTCATCATTACCAAGAATTGGTAGTGTTACTTCAACAAGGTTATTTACGGCCTGTTCAACTATAACGCGATCGTCATAGTGAGTCGCGACTTCGAGTGCATTCATAAGCTGCTCTTTTGCATCTACTTTTGTAATACCAATGCTTGATCCTAAGTGAGCTGGCTTTACGAACAATGGGTACTTCAGTGTCTCAATTTTTGCGAGAGTTCCCTGTAAGTCTCTCTCAAGATCGACAGCATTGAACCATACCCATGGAGTACTAGCAATTCCAGCACTGGTCGTAACCTGCTTTGCGAGCACTTTATCCATTGCAATAGCGCTGGCAGCAACACCGCACCCAATGTATGGAACATTGGCCATCTCAAGGAGCCCCATGAGTTCACCATCTTCGCCATGCGTGCCGTGCATTGCAGGAAAAACTATGTCAATTTTCTGATATTGTTTTCTACCTGCGAACTGACTGCTCTTGATAAGTGTCAGTCCATCGTCTATTGAAAGCTGTACCCTTGGAGCCTTACGCATAAAATCTTCGATTTCACCAGACTGAAATGTTGCTATATTCTTGAGCTTTTTGTCCCAATACCACGCGCCATCTTTAGCGATATAGACAGGTTCGATATTGTATCCGCCACGAACTTCAAGAGGCTTAATAATACTTGCAATGGCGGTGACTATAGAAACATCGTGTTCTGTCGATCGACCGCCAAAGATGACTGCAATTGTTTTCATACTACGTATTGTAATGAGGTAGAAAAACAATTACAACTTACAATTAATCGGCTTTATTTGTAATTGTCTGTCCAGTCGTTTTGGAGGAGCATGATATCGCCGGCTGCGATAATCTGATTAATATTTGTATAGAAATCAAGCGGTTTCTTTTCAATGACAATCTCTCCCTGATATGCACCAGTAGTAAGCCCATCACATATCCAATGTGTCACACTGTTTCTCATGAGTACGACTTTTGAGGGATTGGCTTTAGCTATTAGTGTGCCCATTTCCTGATGTACATTCTTCGATTCCTTACCTTGATCAACAAGACCTGGCGTTACATAAATTTTTCGACGTGCATTAAGCTCAGATAGGAGTTGCAGCCCGGCTCGTACTCCTTCTAAATTACCATTGTACGTATCGTCGATGATATATCCACCAGCAATCTCTCTTGGCTGCATCCGGTGCTCAAAAGGAATTGTTTTAGCTACACCAGAAATAATATCGCTGTCCGAGCAACCCAATTCTTTTCCAAGGGCGACACATAGTGCTAGTGAACCAATAAGGTGCCGTCCGATAAGACCAGTTTGCAAGTCAAGTTTTTGAGCGCCTTTCTGCATTGAAAAAGACATACCGTTAATTTTTACGCTGATATTAGTAATTTTCCAGCCAAGGACAGCTTTTTGGTCATATAGTGTATAGCTTGCTTTGCTATATTTCTTTGCTAGTTGTGACTCATTATTAACATAGACGTTTTTGCCGTGCAAAAAGTCAGCAAGAGAAAAAATGTCTTTAGCTGCGGCATCAATAGTCTTATATTTGTCTAAATGAGCTGGCGCAATACCAGTAATGATGCCAATGGTCGGTTTAGTATTTTTGGCAAATCGAGCTACATCTCCAGGTGCACCTTCCCCGTATTCAATGATTACAATCTCTTCGTCACCGTCCAATTTCTTTGCAAAATACGCATGTGAGACAGCTACGTTTTTATTTGCCGGAGTTGCAGCAACCTTTTTGCCTTCACCCAAAATAGTGAGTAGCAACTCTTTCATTGTTGTCTTGCCATAACTTCCAGCGACAGCAATTTTAATTGCTCCGTGCTCTTCGAAAATTTTTCGTGATGTTTTGACTGCTTTATAATCTTTTGGTTTAACGATAAAAATGCGAGCTATAGTCAGGGGGATGACAATAAGGTGAGCCCAAATGACTGGATATGAAATAAGGATCGCAAGGCCAAAATAAATATCGCTCATCTGATTTGCTCGTAAGCCCTGAATGAGCACCATAATGCCGACAATTATCTGCAGTAACATACCGGTACGTAATCCAGCGGCCAAAAGCTGGGCTCGTCGGGTTTTATCCAGATTGCGGCGATGAGATACGTCTTTAAAGTTATTAGTGCGCCAATACCAAGCAATGTACGGCTTCACGTCGTACTCAGTACTCTGTAGCATATAGACGAGTGTTTTTGGGTACGAGGGACCAAAGAAACTGGTTATTCTACTGATCATCCTACAAACTCCATAATCATTTTTGTAATTGTATCAGTAGCGTCGGTTGGAAGCATGTGACCAACATCTGGTATGATTTCTAGCTTCGAGGTAGCTATTGCAGCCTGTAGTGTCATACCTATCTGAATAGGTGTTGAGGTATCGTTTTGTCCATAAATGAGCAACGTGGGTTGTGATATTGTACGTGCATCCTCGCGAACATCATCAGCAACAATTCGCTTAAATGTTTCTTGCATGTGCTCCGCTACTAGCATGTCAGAGCCTAGTGTTGAATAGACAGAGCTTCGTAATCTTCTTTGGGTTTTCTTCGGCAATGGTTTTGCGAGCACCTTGCCAACTTTTGTAATGACTTTTGATACTGCAACGGAGCGCTTATTATCTCCCCGCACGCCAGCTGAAGCAAGCAATACAAGTTTATTGGTTTTTAGGCCATGTGCAAGTGCCCTAATTGCAATAGCACCACCGTTAGAATGGCCAATTATTACATATGGTTTAATGTTTAGTTTTGTAAGAAAACTCTGTAAAAAATGCGCGTAGTCATCCAAACCCCAGCTTGTTGCCGGGGCCTGCGTTCCACCAAAACCTGGCACGTCCATCGCAACAACGTCATATTTTGCACTGAGCTCTTTGAGAAAAGGAGCGATGCCGGCGATATTGTCTCCCCAACCATGCAAAACTACCACCGTTTTTCCCGATCCTGATCGGGTATAGTTTGTAAGTAGTGAATCGACGACAACCTGCATGACAATTATTACTGAATTGACTCAGCCTTTTGTCGTAGCTCGTTAAGTGAAATTGTTGATTGCGGAATTTTAATAGGTTCAACCATACCGTATGCACTATATGTTTCCTTTTGTCCACCCGCATAGGTCACTTCTAGAATCTGGCGAGATAATTTACCCACTGCAATTGTTACTTCTATAGGTGGCTGGTCTTTAAAATCTTCAGGTTTTAAATCATCTGTATTATTGACTCCAATAAACGTGGCAAGCTGCTTAAGTACGGTGACATATTTTTCGCTATTAATTTTTACTGGGAAGGCGAGCGCTTCAGTGCCATCTACTTTAACGGTTTTGACGCGAGAATACTGGACATCATATGCTTTACTTTGCTTCATAAGATCAATGATCTTCGTTCTCGCTCCTTGATCTAGGTTAGCGAATGGAATAGGGCTCAATACTGTACTTCTAAAAATTTGCGCTGGCTGTTCTTTTGGATCTGTCTTACCCCATTGCTTCTCGACTGATGCATAGTTCAACTTCTTGCCTTTTGCATCTTTCTGGCTAACATCAATTGAGATAAATTCACTGTAGTCATTGGTGAGTGTACCAATACTTTGAGTAACAACCTTGTTGTTACCGTCAGGCGTCTTCTGGTCAATTGTCTGAAGCGTACGTACCGCTGCTTCAGGTACAAAGCTGACTTGTTCGATATCTTCTTTTTTACCTGCTTGCTGTTCTTGAATTCGCGTACGCGTTACTCCATTAGTAGAAAGGTTATTTTCGAGCATTGCATTAAAAACTCGCTCAGGACTGTAATATACCTGCCGTATCCATGTTAACGATGAAATAATGACAAGTAGAACTGCAATAATAATGATACTGGCTGTTTTATATTTAACGATGAATGGGGTAGCATCTGTTTTTATAGTGACTGTTTCTGATTGAGAAGTTGATTTTTTTGACATAATTCTATTGTACCCTAAAACCCTGCTACGCTCACGGTTAAAGATAACTTTTGACTTTGCTATAATAGTCGGTATCTATATGGGGCCATAGCTCAGTTGATTAGAGCGCTTCGCTGGCAGCGAAGAGGTCCGGGGTTTGAGTCCCCGTGGCTCCACCAAGAAAAAATATCGTTAGTGGACATGAAATTCTATACCTTCGATTAAATTACTAAATAGATATATACTTAATATCATGAGTGAAAGCGTTTGGTCAGACCTACACAGCACATATAAAAATCAAGAATGGATTAATAAAGCATCGATTTTTGCAGAACAAGCTTTAGATTATTTTCCTGCAAAAGGAACAGTTTTAGATTTAGGCGCAGGTCAAGCGCAAGACAGCTGCTATTTTGCCGAACGTGGCTATAACGTTACTGCTACAGACATTGAAGATAGTGCTTTAGAATTAGCAAAGGAAAAAGCACAATCAAACTCAGTCGATATTAAAATTAAAAAGGTTGATCTGAGAAAAAAGCTGCCCTTTCAGGCTGATTCTTTTGATGTAGTTTACTCACACTTATCACTGCATTATTTTGATCATGAGACTACAGATAATATTTTTAATGAAATCTACCGGATCCTTAAACCAGGCGGTACCCTTGCACTTCTAGCAAACTCAGTGAATGACCCTGAGTACAAATCAGGCGAGATGATTGAGGATGGCTATTTCAAAATCGGCAAAGCAACGAAACGCTATTTTAGTAAAACTACAGTTAATGAATTTACGCAAAGATTTAATACAGTTGTCGCAGATGAAAACGGTGAGACATATAAAGATAGTGCTAAGAACATACATAACTTAGTACGTTACATTGGTAAAAAACCATTAATTCAAAAATAGATATACATATGAAACACGCAATCGTTTATTTATTATGCGGACTGCCCGGTTCAGGAAAAACGACATATGCAAAAAACATTGTTAACGAACAAGGTGCGTTATCGCTCTCGATTGACGATGAGATGATCAATCGATATGGAGTAGCGGGTAGAGACTACCCTATTGAAAAACGTAATGAATACAAAGCTTCGGTTATGAAAATAATTAAATCGGAAATTGTTAAAAATATAAAAAATGGTCAATCAGTCGTACTTGATTTCGCTGTATGGAAAAAGAGGGATCGTGAGTATTTTAGAAATCTCGTTGAAAGTAATGGCGCTGAAATGCAATTAATATACCTAAAGGCCAGTAGAGCATTACTGTTGGAGCGATTAAACAGTCGAGCAGAGATTGAAAAAGGAAAGAATTTTATCATTACTCCAGATTTACTGGATGAAAGAATAGCTATTTTTGAAGAACCCAATAATGAAAACGAGGAAGTCATAAGTCAAGATCAGTAGTGTCTTAGCTGCCTCAAGAAGGAAGAAACAAAAATCCCGAACGAATCGGGATTTTATTTTTTCGTGCGCGCCCACCCTGCGGCGGGTGATAATCACATGTGTTTTTGTTTTTGAAGGAACGCGCCGCGGTGCGCACGAGATACTTCTATCATAAGCGGATTGACTATTTTGTCAATTTCTTTTTTGGACGTCTTTTACTCTTTGTTTCATTTGGCAATATCCCAAATGTCAGAACGATCGCAAAGAAGACTGCAAAGCCACACAAAATAGATGGCAGTCCTTCTATAGTTTTTGGATTAATCCCGTTAACTAAGGATGTGGGACCAATGAATAAAAGGTATCCGATAATGAGAAGCAGCAGGCTTTTACGCTGGCTACGAGTAGCGTTAAGCATAAAGTACATACACAGAATAATTGTTGCAAAAAGCCAAAAGTAGTAATAGAGCATATATGCATGACCGTAGCCTGGCTTAATTTGGTAAATTATGTAATTTCCGCCACAGGCATAACTACTAAATGCCTTTTCAGTGAGTCCGAAAAGTCCGACCCACACGAAACCACTGATATACGCCGCATATCTAAACCATTTCCAATCGGTCTTTGCGATCATCATACTGAGATGTATACCGAGCGGAGGGAGTAATGCAATGACCATAAAACCAATGCGTGACCATAATTCAGCATTTATTCCAAAGCCACCGCAAATGTTATATTCGGATATCTGGAAGACAGCAAGCAGAAAGAGTATAACTCCTGCTAAGCGGCCGATACTTTTAGTGCCAAACTTGTATAGCGTATACACCATGAGACTAAGCTCAATAATGGCAGTAGCAATCATAACTGGCGGAGAAAAACAGTTCATCCGCAATTCATATCTTCGGCGCATATGCCTACTGTAGTCAATGCTTATGCTTTATGCAATCATTTTATGAAGCGTTGCTTCGTCTATTTGCTTTGTACCATATTCGGCTGCTTTTTTAAGTTTGGATGCTCCAACATTTTCACCAACAACGAGATAATCTGTATCCTTACCTAGAGAACTTTGAAAAACACCTCCCTTGTTGCGAATTTGGTCTGCTGCAATATCTCGGGACATATTTGTAAGCGTTCCAGTTATCACAAATTTAAGTCCGGACAGAGGGCCCTCAGCTTTTTTCGCGTGCTGAGCTGTAACATGCAATTTTTTGAATTTGTTCAGTAGTTCCTGATTTGTAGTGTCACTAAACCAAGCAAGAATAGATTCAGCAACAACCTCTCCAACACCATTTACAGAAGCGATGTCTTCTAATGGTGCTTTCTGTAATGATTCCAGAGAGTGAAATGTATTAGCGAGATCTATCGCCGTCTGGGTTCCAACATGTCGTATACCGAGCCCAAAAATAAATCGCTCAAGTGGTGGGTTCTTTTTTTCTTGAATTGCAGTAATAAGTTTCTGAGCACTGACATCGGCAAACCTATCGAGCTCTCTGACCTGTTCATAAGTGAGAGCGTAAATATCGGCCTGATCTTTTATAAGACCTGCCTCAATGAGTGCGACGACATTCTTTTCTCCAAGTCCATCTATGTCGATTGCTCCCTTGCTCGCAAAGTGTTCTATATGTTTTTGGCTGCGCGCTGGACATCGTACATTTGGGCAGCGCCACACTGCCTCACCCTCTTTTTCTTTAGTAAGTGTCGTTTCACACTCAGGGCACTGCTTTGGCATGTGAAAAACTTTTTCAGTACCACTACGCAGCGAAACCATTGGTGCAACGACTTCAGGGATGATATCACCTGCTTTATGGATAATAACTGTATCTCCTATACGGATGTCTTTTCGGGCAATCTCACTGTCATTATGTAGCGTTGCCATTTGGACAGTACTGCCAGCTACTCGAACCGGTTCTAGAATAGCAACAGGCGTAGCTGCACCGGTGCGGCCTATCGATACAAAGATATCTTTCACAATGGTGGTAGACTGTTCTGCTGGAAATTTGTACGCTACTGCCGCGCGTGGATTTTTACCTACAACCCCAGCCGCGTCATATAAATCACGCTGATCTACTTTAATTACCAATCCATCAATTTCATACGGTAAACTATCACGTTTTTTTGACCAGGTATGGATAAACGTTTGTATTGCTTTCGAATCTTTAAGTTGCGCACCATATTCTGCTCCTTTAAAGCCCAGGTCTGAGAGAAGTGAATACACGTGTGAGTGAGTAGACATATCACGAGCATTTTCTGGCAAAATATCGTATGCCAAGAAATGCAGTTTTCTTTCTGCAACAAGCTTACTGTCAAGTTGTCGTATTGTCCCTGCTGCAGTATTGCGTGGATTAGCATATAAATCGAGGCCGGATTTTTTGCGTGCAGCGTTCAAGGATTCAAAATCCTTCTTATACATTACGATTTCGCCACGTATTTCCAAGCGTCCTGGAATCAAAACTTTCGTTGCTTCTACATGCCGTAGTCGGAGCGGAACTGAAGCAATTGTACGTACATTATCGGTAACATCCTCACCCTTAAATCCATCACCTCGAGTTACAGCCTGAGTGAAGACCCCATCTTGATATATGAGTGAGCATGCTAAACCATCTTTTTTAACATCACCATAAAATGAAAAGGATTTCGCATGAGGCAACAGTTTTTGTATACGAACAATCCATGCAGAAACGTCTTCTTCACTAAACACATCATTGAGACTCAGCATACGACTTACGTGAGAAACACTCTTAAAACCTTTACTGATTTCATTTCCAACTCTTTGCGTGGGAGAGTCAGCAGTAATGAGTTCTGGGTGATCGGCTTCAAGACGTTTTAATTCAGACATTAAGCCATCGTAGACAGCATCACTTTGGGTTGGAGCATCTAAAACATGGTACTCATACGAATATTCTGCAAGCTGTTTTTTAAGTGCTTGAATTCGTTTCTTAGGGTCATTATTCATTAAGAAGGTCTCTGTAGATAATATAGATATAGCTAACACACAAGATCCATCCGAAAAGGGATAAGAACAAATATACCCACTCCGCTATTACGGCTGCAAATACAATGATCGGAAACATAATGACTGCCGCCACAATCAATAACAGTATCGGTAGCACTACGATTTTTCTCAATACAATCCAGCGCCTATGTAAAACGAGTTGACGAGCACTTCGTAAAGCTTTCATTGGGGTCATGTCAGGCAATGCGACTATATACAACGCAAAGAGAGAGGATGTAATCATATAAAGTGACAGTATAGATAGAAAAATAATAAATATAATACTGAGTGTTTTTTCGATAATAGATGTCGCGAGGCCACTCGCAATAAGCACACCATACATCCAGCCTGCAATAATAATTGGGATAAGCTGTAATCCAATGCTCAGTAGGACCGCAATCATTGGTATAAGAGGATACATACCCTTGTAAAAGGCATCCCTTATTCGGATTTTTGTGCCAGACATGGTCTGGCGCAATGCCCATATTGTCGCCAAAGAAACTAAGAGTAATACCACAACTTGATAAACGCCGCCTTCACTACTGTTGGTCGAATTACTTGATGTGACTATGAGCCCAAACAACGAGCCTGCTGTCAGGAGACCACCAAATTGCCCACTATATAATTGGCTAAAAATTGACTTTAAATCTGTGATATCGCTACTGGTGCCGAAGCCACGAACAAGTACAATAGTTAAAACAATATACACCAGTGTAATACCGCCAAAAATCTTTTTATGCTGCTTGATATGTCGAAGACTCGCTTTAAAGTAAAACAATGACGAATGCAATTTCGGCTGTGTTGGCTTAATTTTTTTATGTAGCTTAAAAGAACTATATTTTTGTTTTTTAAGCATACGTGGCGAGCCCGCTGATGCAGTGCTCTCAATAGGCTTAGATGCAGTCTTTTGTGTGGTGGATTTAGTTTTTTGAGCCATTCTTATAAGTACCTTAGTTCCAATCTACATCACAATTTTTTGTACGTTATTATTTATCTTATTATATCACTTTATCTAGCTATACCAGGTGTTTTAGGAACAAAAAATCCCTCATATTGAGGGATTCAGAAAGCGTCTGGTGGGCGAGGTGGGACTCGAACCCACAACCGTTTTTAGCGGGACAGATTTTAAGTCTGTTGTGTAAACCATTCCACCACTCGCCCGATGTGTACAGTATACCGTAGAGATATATGTAATGAAATGTGGAGGCACCTACCAGATTTGAACTGGTGTACGCGGTTTTGCAGACCGCTGCCTAACCACTCGGCCAAGGCGCCATGCACAGTAACAGATACATTTTACCAAGAAAGCGTTTAATTGTCTTATAGTTGTTAAACTTTAAAAAGAGTAACTAGCGAAATCGCTTTGGAACATAGCTAACGCTATCACCATTCTCAACAAATTGACCAACTACCTTAACCACTAGAGGAGGTTCAACTGAAATATCTACAACGACGATAGTACCGGCACACAGCACACGACCAGTCTCCTTATCGACTGCTTCTACTGGACTCGGAATAACCTCTCCAGCGTCAGTAATCTCAGAAACGTGAGCATAGAGAAGCGAACCAAAGGTCCATCCGGGTAAGTATCCTTCTTGTAGTCGATATCCTGGAGCAGCATCTGGTCCACTAGAGAATTTTTCACGATCAGCAATCTGCTTTAACTCAAACAATTCTGACATTTTACTCCTTAAAGTAAAGTAATTTTTTACATAAATCTCGCCCTAAAAAAACGAAAATTGATTTTTAATAATAGCACTTAAGCTTCTGATTGTCAATACCTTTTACGCTAAAAGAAAGGCTAGTGGTATACTAAAAAGCATATGATTATTTACATACTGCTGTTCTTTGTTGTTATTGTTCCACTCGCCTACTTATTTTTCTGGAAAGTATATTTTCTTCGAAACCCTGACAGGAATATTCCTAACGCGACTGATATCGTACTTTCACCTGCAGATGGAAAAATAATTGAAATTCATGAGTATACTAAATCCGAAGTTGCCCTTCTAAAGGGAGATAAACGCTATCGGGGGCTTATTAAGACGATAACTGAAGATGTCTCTCCTCACGGATACCTTGTATCTATATTCATGTCTCCACTTGATGTACATATGAATAGGGCACCAATAAGTGGCACTGTGCATTCCGTGAAACATTCAGATGGTAAGTTTCTTGCAGTCAACTCATTTGAGTCTGGATTAGTAAATGAAAAGACAGAGATTGTCATTAAGAACAAGAAATTGTCTGTAAAAATGATTCAAATTGCTGGGTTCCTTGCACGCAGGGTCGTTACGCATGTGAAACCTGGCGAAACAGTAGAAATGGGACAAATTGTCGGCCTCATTAATCTTGGCTCACAAGTAACGCTTGTTCTACCGAGTAGTGTTCGTCTAAAAGTATCTAAAGGAGACCGGGTGGTCGCAGGAGAAACAACAATTGCAAAAATCAATTCCTAAAATTATGACGTTACCCGATTATGTAACATGTCTTAACTTACTGTCGGGGCTTGCATCAATATATCTCGCTATTCATGGTGAGTATAATCTTGCGGCATTCCTATTACTTACTGGTGTATTCTTTGACTCAATCGATGGCTTCTTAGCTCGAGCACTCAAAAAAGAATCAAAGTTTGGTGCTGAACTCGATTCACTTTCCGACCTCGTGACCTTTGGTGTTGCACCTATGGTACTGATATCTACTTACTACAATACAACATGGCTTTCGATTCTCGTAATACTGATACCTGTGTGTGGTGCACTACGATTAGCAAGACACAATATTAATCGTCATCTTACAAAAGGATATTTAATCGGACTACCCATTACGTTCAGTGGCCTTACTATTCCATTACTCATTGTTTTTGACGCCAGTAAAATAGTGGCTGGCATAGTCGTCGCTGCGTTATCCCTCTTTTATGTAAGTACTCGCCGCGTTAATAGAGTATTATAAGGTTCGCTATTTCTGTTATACTGGTAATGCATAAAAAGAAATGAAACTACAAAAAAACACAAAAAAATCGCTACTGACTAAAAAAAGAGTCGTTATTCTCACATTGTGTTTTGCTGTAATTGGCGCTATCTTGGTCACTGCTTCAAGAGCTGCAACGACTACAACGCCGAATGCACAATGTGGCGCACGAGTCAGTAACTATACCTACAAAGTACCCTTCGGAAATGCCATTTGGAATCAGACTGTCTGTAATGTTGCAAAAGATAGTCGGTCGGCAGAATACGCAGAACGTTTATACAAATGGGGTAATTTAAATGATGGTTCCGCGGGCTCAGAGGCGCTATGGGGCGACCTATCGATATCTGCAGCGTTCCCAAAGCCGACTGCAACCGATCCAGATGGTCTCAGTACTTTATTTTCTAGAAATGTATACAACGCAAAAGATGCAACAGTACAAAAACTCGTACAAACAACAGTGGCACCGTCAAATTTAGATGGTAGTAAATCGGTGAACAGCTCAGATAATGACCGCCTTAAATACCTGCCGGATACACGAATACCCTGGAATCCAAACTGGCTTACGGGCGAAGCTGGTGATAATGAAATCATTATTCTCGATGAAGTAAACGGAAGAATCTATGAAATATCAGGATATAAAAGAGGCTTAGCTGCTACTACCCAATGTGGACCTTTTGTCGGTGATCGACTCTGTGCATACAGTGTCAAAGTCGGCCGAGATAGCAAAGGTAACTATTTTGATTACCGTACCTATGAAGGTCCATTTAATAGTCGCGGGATTGGCTTATCCCAATACGCAACACTAACGACTCCACAAGAAATTGCTGCGGGTGAAATTCGCCATGCTCTCGGTATTGCAATACCGAATACAGCTGCAGGACCAGTATGCAGTCTAGAGCAGCAAGGCACTGCTGCAGAAGGCACACTCTGCGGTACTGCAGTTGCACCTGCAAGTAAATTTGAGTTTAACGCCATAAACGCTGCTGAAAAGGCAAAGCGCTACAACTATACACCAAGTGTTGCAGCAACGTATACGCAGAATAAACTTATTCCGGAAGGCATGCGTTTTGCCCTCAACATTGATGATGCATACATTGAAAACTGGATTAATTCTCGTGCTGATCTAAAGGCAAACGCAAGAAAAGCACAGACAGCGCGTATATTCGCTAAAGCACTCAAAGACTACGGTATGATCGTTGCAGATACATCAGGTAATAAGTCCCGTGTTCAGGTTGCGGGTATGGTTAACCCCGTGACTCGTGATGCATGGAAGAGTGTAGGTGTTGAAACGGACGCGGATACCAACCTACTTGAAGGGCTCATCAAACTGGATCGATTATACGTTGTGAGCCAGCCAACCGTCACATGCATAGATGGCAAAGTATCAACGTATTATTGTGACTGGACTAAAGCAGAGTATACACAAAGTACAATCAACACTGTGCAAACGCAAACTCCAAGTACATCGACAACGACACCAACACTTCCTGCACCTATGAGTATGACAGCTACAACAAGCTCATCTGACAAAACAGCTCCTACAATGCCGTCCGGATTTAATGTCTCTATGACATACGATTGGACAAAGCTAAAGTATGCCTACGTCTTAAATTGGTCAGCTAGTAGCGATAACGTCGGTGTGTACAGATATGTAATTAAACGAAATGGCTTATCGCTTGCCACACCATCTAAAGGCCCATATAAGGACTTTGGATTCAAGAGCGGACAAACCTATGAATATAGCGTACAAGCCCAAGATTTAGCGGGTAACCTCAGCGTCGCTACGCCATCGATTAAGATCAAAGATTCCTGTGCATTAATCTTTTGTACAGCAACCGTGCAATAGCTTTTATATTTTTTCTAAAATTCCACCATAATTGTATGGCGTAAATCTATCTCCAATGAAAATAGGGTACGCCGGAGATCTGACTCCTAATTTGTTTGCTAATGCTGGATCGATCGCTTGAAATGCCTTAAGATTGGCTTTTTTTAGCTTATAGGTATCTCGATCTTGAAGGCTCATTCTGTATGTAAATAAATACTTTTCAATAACCCCTTCTGTTGTAAATTGCTGTAATTGTGCAAGTAGACGTACACGATCATACCACAGCTCTGTGCTATTAATTGGACTATCTAAGCTTATCTCAATCGATATACAATTCTTTGCATACTTGTTTAGGCAATCATAGTTTGCGACTATGACTCGACGTAGATCAAGAAAACCTGCAGTCTGAGTAAGGATAGGCTTTGCCTGCTCCCCAATAAAGCAACAGTCATTGCCCGAACAGTAGGTATTATGAAAATCAAGCACAATATCATAGTGCTTAGCTTTTTCTATAAGCCAGGCCGCTCGACGTTGCTCGTAGGTTTTACCATTTACTGAGCCTGGAAACGTCCTGTTTAAGTCTTGATCAACAAAGCGAACATTTTGTTGTATTGCCCGTTCATTAGCGAACACAGCATCTACATTATTAATTGGTTTGTTTCGAAGTGCTTTAACAAGTTCTATACCTAACGGTTCATTACCGTGCATACCTCCAACGACTAAAATCTTCATTGCCCGATTCTTTCCGGACGTATAATTACAAAATCACGACGATCGGGTACTGCTACTAGCCGTTCATATATTTCAGTCCTATCCTTAAAATCTCGTTGAGCAGCTTGAGTCATTGCCGGGTTAATTGTCCGGAAGGCCATCGTATCAACATCAAGTGCTTCGCATATGCTGTCGCACATGCTCCGAAAATTATTTAGGTTGCCTGTTGGCCGTAAACTTTTTTGAGCAAATACCTCATCAAGCCACGCATACTCACCTGCTTGTACGTTTGCTTCGATCCAGTCATCCATTCCAGGTGTGTTTGCATAGCGTGCTTCATTAGTTGTGCGAGCATTTGCAACCCACGCAATAGCAGCAAGAGCGACACCGGCATCATTTTTCTCTAGATACCATACAGTCTTTTTCGTTTCTCCTAATTGTTCAAAGCTCTCAATAAGTTCAGCGTCTTCATATGCTGGTTTTCTGGGGTACCGTTCGCAAACCCCGCAAAGGCTACCAACGGCAATAGCAGAAAAGCCTCCAGCGCATCTAAGGGCCTTGTCTGCGCATTTACTTACTTCATACCATGGTTCACCACCAAAAGCTTCTTGGTATGCAGGAATAAGCTCATCATAATACCGACGGGCATCGCGATTAGAAAGTAATAATTTTTCGTACATACAAATCCTTTTTAAATTTTTTACATAAAAAAACGCCAGCATGTGCTGACGTATTGTTTATTAAAAAAACAAACTAATCAGCATGAGCTGGCTGAGTATGCTCGTGATACTGTTCTTGAATTTTTATTGCACTATCGTAGCCTCTTGTGCCGCTCTGAAGCCATTCACTGATACGGGCGACTGTTCTGCTACTAAGCTTGGTTGTTTCAACAATGGATGCATAGGTTTTGCCTTGTGCTAGCATCTGGGCAGCTTTATATCTAGAGCCAATTTCAATAATCTCTTTTTCGGTTAAGACATCTCTCAAAAAATTTTGCATCACAACTTGATCCTCAATTAGAGTGAGGACTTCAGCAAGTGCGGTCGCGCGTGAATCTTTCCAAATTGTATTTTCAGATGACATAGGTTTACTTTACTATAGTAAAGTATTGGTGTCAATAGTGCTCTATTGGAAGGTTGGGTAGCCTAAATCTTTAAGTGTCTGTTCGCTTTCAGGTGTCGATTGCTGTCCGCTCTGATCTACACTCCAACTGCCATCTGTCTGCTTGCTCAAGAAATATGTCTTGCCAGAACCAAGTTCATCTTTAATAACGTCTGGCACATTACAGAATGCGTTTACTCGCGCATAGTTCCCTACAACTTGGTATGCCTTACTGTTTGGCTCGCTATTAATCTCTACGGTAATCATTTTATCTGTAATATTGTATTGCTTTGTATTATCATCCTGGTTATACGCAATAACGCACTCTGCTTTGATAGCTGTTACAATTGCAGATTTATCCTCTGCCTGAGACGTGACCTTTGGTGTAGTTTCAGTTGTTATCTTAGTTGTTTTAGTTGGTTTGCTATTTCGATTATATACGTACCATCCAATAAAGCCTGCCGCACCGACTATGAGCATCGTAATAATAATTGGAATAATCGCGAAACCTGCATTGTTTTTTTGTAAACTTTTCATATTATTTTAAGCATAAACAATACTTTCAATTTATACAATACAGTAAAAAGCAATGTCGTGATTCACGCATAAAGTCATTAGGGGTATACTAACGATATGAAGCTTAAATTAAAAAACAAAACTCCTATTTTTATCGTTGGAATTATCTCATTAATTGGAGTTGCTACACTTTTACGATCATTTGCAGCTATCCCTTCTGTAGGAGCAATCAATAACTGGGTTACAACTTCTGGCGGGACAAAGATTTCAATAGATATGACCCCTCTTTGGGGCGAAAGTGGCTATCATTATTATAGTATGTCTTCACTGTTTAAAGGACAGAGCTACGGTTTATATGCTGGATTACAAACAAACGGGAATTTAGGTAATGGACAGGATGTAGGCAATATTTATGTTTTTAGTGTTTGGAATGCAAAAACCGCAAAACCTGACAATGGCTCTACTGCAACACCTTTTGGGGGAGAGGGTGTTGGTTACAGTTTACGCATGCCCTATGACTGGAAGGTAGGCACGACATATACAATCTCGATGTTAAGAGAGCGTTTCGATAGTACAGCAAATGCAGGTACGGGGGGATGGATTTGGTCTTCTAATATTTTAGATAAATCTACCGGAAAAGTTACACGCATTGGAGAAATTACTGGTACTGCACAATCAATAAATCTGCAAGGTTCTTCAGCATTTCATGAACGATTTAAAGGTAGCTCACCTGTATGCACTACAGGTAGTTCTAATTTAGAAAAAGCAGGTGTGCGTTTTGACAAATTAAGCTCAGATGTAGCGATTACTTTCAGCGGCACATCTGCTCCCAATAATATATTTGCAGCAACAGAATGTAAGCCCTATATTCATGTCAAAAACTCTTCTTCATCGGCAATAACAGGCTTTGGTGTGACACAAGGAGAGTTTGATTCATTAATAAGCGGCTCGAGCGCTCCAGTATCCAGTCCGCAAGTGGTCAGACAACCCGCAACAACACCTAAACCACAGCCTCCTTCGCAACCTGCGAGTCCGACGACGCAACCTGCGAATCCCACAATATCAGAACCAACAGCTCAACCAACTACTTCAACTGATTACTATGTAACGACTACACCTAATGAAGGAAAGGTATTATCTTCGTCTGACCAACAAAAAACCAAAAAAAGAAACTTCATGCTTGCGGTAACAATTCTGGTCATGATCATGCTGGCGATTGGATCGTTCATATTGTGGCGTAGTCAAAAGCAACGCCAACAGTACATGTAGTACCACAGTCTAATCCGCTTATGTAGTACAATTGTTGAAAATTAGAAAATTAGCACCGAATCATTCGAATCTGGATTTTTTAAATAAATCCTATCCTGACCAGAAAGTTCTGAGGTGTAGCAATATCTTTTTTTATCATTATTAAACGAAAGATCTTTTTTTATGCCATTACTCTGGACAACGTATCCTTGGTTTTTGAAACAGTAGCTAAGTCCATCTTTAGTCAATACCTGATATGCAGTGAAAGATCCTGTGTTTTCTGATGTTAGACGTGAGTATGGTACTTCGCCAGCTCGCGTAGTGTCATACTTTTGAGAAGCGAAACTGCGAAAAACCACTGTGCCGCCAACAATTGAAAAAAGTGAAACACTGATCATTATGATATCTTTTCTAATCTTTTGTTGGTTAATTTTCTTAGGCATTTTTATCTCGCACTATTTCTCAATGTTATTTTTTCATTATTATAGAGGTCCCACGAAAATATTGCAGCAGCTGAGCTTAAACATATCAGACCCAATCCCATAATTGCCTTACCAATATTATTAATCATTAACAAATTACTATACTCTGGTGGTGTTTTTGCAATACTTAAAGATATTATGCCGTAGACCATAATAAAGTCCACAGCAAACCATAGAATGTTAGATACAATAAGCGGTTTAATCTTATTTGTGATTGCGTACACAAATTGGATGACACCAAACATAATATACATTATCCACGTTTCTACAGATAAACCTTCGGTTACCTTTAGAGAAAAAAGTTTATAAATTTGAGGAGAGTTTGCAAGAGGCGCAATAATAGCCACTGCAAACATTGCATAGCTGACTAGCCTTTTATTAGAAAATTTATTTATTTTTAATTTTGCCATATATAGTTTAAGCTTATCATAACCATTATGAAGAAAAAACAAACTAAAAACCATAGTAGATATAGGCAGGGAGTGTATTTTTTGATTGCAGGACTAATATGCTTGCTGACTGCCTCATTCATACAAATTATTTTTATACGAGGGACCGACTTCAAGAAGCAATATCAAAACCGTCAATATACACAATGCCTCAATAATAATTCTGTTGCAAAATGCCAAAAAAACTTTCCACTTGCTGATCATAATTAACAAAACATTTCAAAATTAAAAAAGTCTTGAATAGAGTTGCATGTAAGAACAAATAGAAAAGATCATTACAGGTTATAACTCGCATAATTAATACTGAATAAATGGTCAATTACTAACCAAGTATCAGTAAAAAAGGGTGATTAAAGGCTACAAGAATTAGTGAAACAGTAAATTTATCATGCTATTAAAATAGCTCGATATTCTTCATTGCATTAATTAGTTCAGGACTCTTAGTTATACCCGAGCTTGAACCGAGGTGCCCACCGTTCTTAATGGTAATGAATTCACCCCCAACTTTGTGACAGAAATCTTTGGCGTCATTATAATCACATGCATGGTCGTTATCGCCGTGTACAAAGATGAATTTTGAGCATTTACTTTTTATTTTTTCTATATCAAAGTCTTGTACAAATAAGTGATCGAACTGACCGGGCTCATACCAGTCTGCTGTTTTGGTCAACTTTTCATTGAGAAAAGTTCCGACCAAGACTGACGCTTTTACTTTAGGAAACCAATCGGACATGAGTAAGTTTAGAATAGTAGTAGTTCCGGATGAATGGCCAATAAGTAAGTTGTCGGTAAAATCCCATCCAGACTGTTTAAGAAATGCTTCGTACACATTCCAATTAGGCGTGTGGTTTTCAGGTAATGTTGGCGCAAAAACCTCGTAGCCACTATTTTCTAGTTGTTTTCTCAGCCAAGGAAACCAGTGGTCATCTGGTGCCCCATCTGTACCATGTAAAAATACTGCCTTTTTCATTGTTTACATCATATCAAAGAAGTTAGTTTGGGTAGAAATAAAAAAAACGCAGAATTACTCGGCGCCTTCTAATAGTAATTTTCTAATATTCATCTGGTGCGAGTGACGGGACTCAAACCCGTGGCCTCTTCCTTGGCAAGGAAGCGCTCTATCAACTGAGCTACACTCGCGTAACAGATACAGATTATATACTAAAAATGCTCTTCATTCAACGTCTGATATACTAAATGTATACATAAGCGCCTTAAATATGACAAAAATACATAGATATAATAGACAAAAGAAACAACGCGTTCTATCTACAAATAAAAAAGCTAACTACAAGACCGTAGATAGACTCACCTATATTGCGGCCATAGTTGAACCAGCAATTACAATTCCACAAGTAATAGTTATATTTAGAGACCGTACCGCTGCCGGTATTGCAATTAGTTCACTATTCGGAGCACAAGTTTTTACGCTTATCTGGCTCTGGTACGGCTTCGTTCATAAAGAAAAGGTAATTATTTTATATCAAATTGGCTGGCTCGTTTTACAGACGCTTATCATTATAGGTGGTCTGAAGTACGGTGCTAAGTGGTACTAGACTGATTAGTCTTCGTGCTGACGATATTTACTAGTCTTCTTTGCAATTGACTCTGGCTGAGGAACCCACTGCTCCCCTTCTGCTGTACCCTTGTTCTTAGCTCTTGATGTGGCAGCTTTTTCACCTGATGACAGTGCTTCTCGGGCTTCTTTTGGAAGATAGCGACTATGTCCCGGTTCTCCAACGTAATCCCACTTTTCTTCAGTCCACTGATGCAGGCTATTATCTTTTTCCTTAGGTCCAACATATTCGCCACCACGCTCTTTATAGAGCATAACGGCATATTGCATTGCACGAGCAGAAAACTTACCACCCATTTTTTCAATTGCTTCTATTTTACAGTCTTCCCAAAGGGGTTCATCTGTGCGGATAGCTGTTTTTTTCTTATCAGTCATACTGTTAGTGTATCACTTCTGTAGTGTAGAAACGCAAAAACCCCATCACTAGGATGAGGTTTTGACGTTGGTGGCTCCTCTCGGACTCGAACCGAGGACACAAGGCTCTTCAAGCCTCTGCTCTACCAACTGAGCTAAAGAGCCGTGCAATGTACAAAATATAAATGGTGGGCGATGAGGGACTCGAACCCCCGACCCCCTCGGTGTAAACGAGGTGCTCTAGCCAGCTGAGCTAATCGCCCGACAATAACAGAGGTAATTATACCAATATTACGTTCGATTGTCCAGGTATCTGTTTGTACACTGGTGCGCGAGAGAGGACTTGAACCTCCACGCCTTGCGGCACTTGCCCCTCAGACAAGCGTGTCTACCATTCCACCACTCGCGCGTATGTATCGTAGATCATCTGGACAATTCTAATATTCTACTGCTTTTTAGGGTAAAAATCAATATCAGGCTTATGATCGAGGTAAGTGATGGCCAAGGTGTTCCATGCCATACTCATGACGTAGAAGTGGCTTGATGTCATCGAGCGTCACGTCAATCTTTACACCTGGGTTCATTGTTCCATGCGGATCGAAAATAAGTTTCACTTTCTGGAACACGCCGTAGATATCATCACCATACAATCTTTTTAAGAAAGGTGCTCGCAAACGTCCATCGCTGTGCTCGCCACTCGTGCTTCCGCCCATTCCAATAACCATCGTGTAGTATTCTTCAAGGATTTTGAATACCTTTTGTCGATCGCCAACCTGACTAAGATCCAGGAAGGGCTGCATATGTATATTGGCATTTCCAGCATGGCCCCAAAGTGCAATTTTGAGCTTATACTTGTCAAAGATCTCATACACTCCAGTTATGTAGTCATTAAACTTCTCGCTTGGCACAATACCATCTTCAACGATTGGAAGGGCTTTTGATTTACCTTCGCTTTGTGAAATTACCGCTGCAGCACTATGTCTAATCTTCCAAAGCTGCTCAATTTCATATTCATCTGTTTCAATTTGATACGGGACTTCCAGCTTTTTAAGAATCTTTGTTGTTCTCTTACTCATTTTCTTTTGAGTGCGATCATTCATATTATCGAATTCAATCAATACGATTAGTTTATGAAACGGCTTCTTTACGATACCCTTTAACTGATTTGGATTATGTTCGTCGATGAATTTAAGAAGATTATCATCAACTAGCTCCATAGCACTCGGTCCGTCTGGGAGCTTTTTAATTTCTTCGATAGCATGTTCTGCCACATGTAGATCTTCAAAAAATGCTGCAATAAGTGTTGTATTTGGATTATATGGCGCAGTTGTAATCGTTGCTTCAGTTACAATACCAAGGGTGCCTTGAGAGCCCACGATTAATGGCGTTAGGTCAAATGATCCATCTTTACGCTTGATATCCATAAGATCATACCCTGCAGAGTTTTTTGTAACATCAAGTTTCATGCCCTGAATAGCTTCTTTATTCTCTTCTAGTAGTGCATCAAGTGAACGATATATCTCACCCTCGAACGTAGTAAGTCCCATCTTCTTATTCAGTTCACGTTTAGATAAGCGCTTAGTTTCAATAACTTCTCCGTTAGCAAGCACTACGCGAAGACTTTTTATAAAATTCCTAGTACTGCCATACTTATACGTTTTTTCACCACCCGCATTATTGGCTATTGCACCGCCAACGCTACAATACTCAATCGAAGATGGAAAAGGAGGGAGAAAGCGTTTGTGCATGTGTAGTGCTTGTTGTAGCTTGCCGTAGTTAATGCCTGGTTCAATCGTGACATTACTAGTCTTATGGTCATATTCAAGCAGTCGATTCATGTGAGCAGGAAAAGTTATCATAATACCACTACCTACAGCGGCTCCTCCTTGATCCGTTCCCATACCACGCGCAGTTATTGGAATAACACGGCCACGTTCTGCAAGTTGCCATGTAAAGCGTGCTGTTTTGCGTACATCATCTTCATCACGGGGATATACAACAAGAGATGGCATAACTTCGAAAACACTACCATCAGTCGAGAAATATTTACGAATTGCTGGCGTGCGTAGAACTTCGCCATTTAGATGTTCTTGTAAATATTGGGCAACTTTACTCATGAGACCTCTGTTAGTTATTATTTGTAAGCATTAGTGTATATATCCATAATACCATAGCAAACCAGCCTCTTGGGGTAACTTTTATATGTATCCTGGCCTTGAACGCATGCTTTAGATAGACTACACTTTTGATACTGTATATCTGTCCTGATGCCGCGATGGCGAAATTGGCAGACGCGCTAGCTTCAGGTGCTAGTGGAGGCAACTCCGTGGAGGTTCAAGTCCTCTTCGCGGCACCACGAGAGATATATTTATTTATTGTTTTTGTTGCATTGTTTCGCGAATCATCCAGCGATTCACTTCATTGTAACGATCAGTACCGCTATTCATACGCGTAGGATTAAAGTTCGCGAGTGGCTCACGGACAACATAAAGAAACCGTGGCTGGTAGAGCGCAACTGCGGGAACATCTTTCGCCCAGTTATCTAGAAATGGGCGATACTTAATTGCTCGTGTTGCCGGGTCGTTACGCGTTCTCCCTGCCTCAAGCGATTTGTCTGCAGCAGTAGATTTATATTCAGAGAAGTTTAAGTGACTCGGGGAACGAAGATCTGCCTGTGAGCTATGCCAATAAGCAAACACATCCGGGTCTGGACCGAGTGAAATACCATATAGCAAAGAGTCATAGTCGTGCACTGCAAGTGCGGACTGCAATTCGTTATCTTTCAACGTCACTATCTCCATAGTTATTCCAAGAGTATCAAGTTGTTTTTTAATATTCTTTGCAACAGCCTCGTATGTAGGATCACTTTGCGTAGTCAATGCGAAGGTCAATTCTTTTCCGTCTTTCACGCGTCGACCTGTTTCATTTAATTTCCAGCCAGCTTCATCAAGTAACTTAGAAGCTTGTCCAGGATCGGCAGTTTTTTGTGTCAGTGACTTATCATATCCAAGCTGATTAGATAAAAGTGGACTATCGCTTGGCAATACAGGAGTATCTGCTGCGACACGGACCATACCGGTATTAAGTCCGTATGCTACAGCCTGCCTCACCTTTTGATCTCCAAAAATAGGTGTCGTCGTTTTGAGGAATATCAGCACTTGGCTATTTAGCGGAATGTTATACGCTCGTACGGAATTATCTTCAAGCAAATCCTTAGGCATCTTAGAAAATCCAACGACTCCGTTGAGCTCGCCCTTTTTAAATGCTCCTCGCATTTTTACTTCATTCGCAAAGGAACGAATCACAAAACTATCGAGTTTTGGCTTACCATTGACGTACGTATCATTTGGTTTTAATGCGATGCGTTGCTCACGGTCTTCGTCCTGGTTGCCAACAATTTCAATTGCATCCCACTTAAATGGACCGGAGCCTATAGGGTTGTTTGTATTAAACAAAACAGATCGCATTTGGTCTGGAGATACTTTGCCCAGCACATGCTTTGGAATAATGCCGTTAGTCATAGAATATGGGAAAGCGCTCAGAATACTTGGCAAGACAAAGGTAACGGTCTTCTTATTGACTGCACTTACTTTGATGCCCTGCCAACTGCTTGCAAGAGGTGATTTTGTATCTGGGTTTTGTATAGTTGCATAGGTAAATACAATATCTTCTGCCGTTAATGGTGCACCGTCTTGCCATTGTAGATTATCTTTCAAAGTTACAGTGTACGTTGTACCACGTTCATCGACTGTATACGATTTTGCAAGATCGTCTTCTAGTTGGTTCTTATCATTAAATTTAAATAAGCCAGAGAATACCAGACGAGAGACGCTACTATCAACACTACCCACAGCATAGATTGGATTTGCATTTGTAAATGAACCCAAAATACCTTCGTTGTAAATACCGCCAGGGGCTGGCTGAGACGTTAGATAATATCCTTGCAATTTTCTTATTTGTATAAAAAGTCCGCCGAAGATTAATACAAGAAGAGCGACCCATGTTGCAATAAATCGACGCACCCTGCCAAGTCGGCTCATACGTTTAATGAGGTGCTGTTCCAGGCCCTGTTCAGCTTGTGAGCCAAGATCTTCTACTTGTCTTTGTCCGCTTCGTAAACGCCTTCGCCAGCGCAGTTTAGTGACGCGATCGATCATACGGCCACACCCCTTATGCCAATATACCTAATATCAAAGATAGTCCGAAAATTATTACAAGCACGATTGTTATCTGATGCAATGTCTTATCTGATCCACGGCGGACACTATTTACTTCGCCACCGCCTCCAAGACCAGCACCGAGAGATGCACCGCGAGTTTGAAGAAGAATAAGCAAAATTACAAGCACTGTTGAAATTATTGTGATGTAGTTAAATATGTTCATTTCTCTTCCAGTATAGTTGTGACTAAATAATTCACCAAACCAATGATCATTCCAGCAAGCATTGCTGCACCGAAGTTAGTAACCTGAAGGGGTGTGTAGAGTTTACTTGCAAGCATCACCATAAGACCATTTATTACAATCATAAATAATCCAAGACTTAATAATATTGCAGGCAATGACAAAATAATTATGATTGGTTTTATGATGGTATTCATTATTGCAAGGACTAATCCTGCAATAACAATTGCAATGAATCTATTGAATTCAATACTGTTCGTTAAAATGAGTGATGCTACCCATAGACCGAGTCCACAAACGAACCAACGGATTAGAAAACGCGTAAACGGTTTATTCATAATTGAATTTAGTATAGCATGGCTCGCCCGATGCTACCACAGCTTTAAAGGTCTCTCGAAAGACTATCAGTTAATATTTCTATGCCCGTTGCAGTCACTAAAACGTCATCTTCAATGCGAACGCCAATACCCTCTTCAGCAATGTAAATACCGGGTTCTACGGTTAATACAACACCGGGTTCTAGTGGTCTGCTATAGTCTCCGACATCATGCACGTCATAGCCAAGGAAGTGTGATGTTGCGTGAGGAAAATACTTGCGTATCTCACTATCTTCAACATTTTTTATAAGTCCCAGGCTGCGTAATTTTTCTCCCATAAAATGTGTCACCTGCTGTTCATAATCGGCAAGTAAGACACCTGGCTTTAATAGTCCAAAAGCGTAGTCTTGTACTTCAACGACTGCAGCATGAATTTGTTGCTGACGTTTTGTTGGTTCTGTAGTTGCATATGTACGCGAAATATCTGCTGCATACTGCTTATACTCTGCACCGACATCAAGAAGAAGCAGCGACTTCTTTGGTATTGGACTATTATTCTGTTCATAATGAATGATACAAGCGTTTTTACCGGCTGCGACAATTGGATCAAAAGCATGCCCATTCCCCCCTTTGTATCTAAAACCGTATGCGAGCGCAGCTTCTATTTCAAACTCGTGTGCATATTGAGAAATATTTTGGCGAATATCTTTTAATGTTTTGGATGTTATGGAAATTGCTTGCTTAATGGCAGCTATTTCTTCTGGCGTCTTTACAGTTCTCATGAGAGCGAATTGTTGCCTAAGATCGAGTAACTCAAGGTCTGGGTTAAGATCTCTCATTCTTTGGACGAGTACGGCTCGAGCAGGATTTGTATAGTACCCAAAAATATCCATATAGTTTGCAGGGGGAGCAATTGTAGCAACATGCTTAACTCGCTGTAAACGATTTGAGAGCTGCTTCCATCCCCGTTTGGAATCAAGCACAGTTTCTATGCCAGATCGTTCTTGTATTTTCTTAGGGTCTAGTGCACCGTAAAAATCTTGCTTTGCTTGAGATTCTTCGGGAAGAATGAGATATTCTTTTTCTTTATCAATGACTAGTACGACGTCAGGGCTGTCAATTCCCGTTACGTACCAAAAGTTACCATCTTGTTTGAATCGATACGTAGAATCGGTTGATTTTTGTAATAGACCGTTCGCGGTCAACACAATGGGTGCCGTACCCTGAAATAGAGCGCGTAACCGTTTTCTGTTATCCCTAAAAAAAGCCTCTGAGAAGTTGTCTTTCATAGCAGAATGATAGTATACCACTAATTATGAATGTGCCGCATTAGAGGCTTTTTAAACTGCGTTTTTCTGCTCGAATGTACTGCGTGAGAACTGTTGCTTGTTTTGGCCCTAGTAATTTTTCAAGTTCATCATACCGTGCCTGCGAGACCCCTTTCATGCTACCAAAGGTATTGATGAGCTTTTTGCGCGTTGCAGGACCAATGCCTGGAACATCATCTAGCATACTGCTTGTTTGTCGCTTTACTTTTAAATTACTGTGGTAACTTACTGCAAAGCGGTGTGATTCATCGCGTATTCGTTGTAAAAGCTTAATGACATGAGATGTATTAGGTACATCAACGACTTGAAAATCGGCAGTCTCGCGTATATATGCGTGCAGTGTTTTGGCAACTGCAAGGTCAATAGTAACTGCATCCCAGTCTTTCTTAATGACAATTTCCTCATATTTCTTGGCAATACCAATGGCTGGAATCGCTATATTCTTTTCAGACAATATGCTGAGTGCTGCTCGTAATTGCCCTTTGCCTCCATCAATAAGTATAAAATCTGGCTTTCCCCATTTTTTTATATTAGTTTCACTAAAGCGACGTCTCATTACTTCACGCATATGCTCAAAATCGTCATTGCCTGGAATGCGTGATTTAAATTTTCTATATTGGGACTTGTCGGCAACACCATTGGTAAATACAACCATACTTGCTACTACATCAGTTCCACTCATGTGACTAATATCATAGCCTTCGATGCGGCGTGGCACTTTAGGTAATTGCAACAACTCGCTTAGTTCAGTCAGTGCATGGTCCTTGGAAAGATCCATGAATTCTTTATCACTAAATAAGATCCGCTTATCTAGCTCTTTAAGATATCGGACCTGATCCCGATACTGAGCGGCTTTTTCAAAGTCTTTGTCGGCAGATGCAAGTTTCATAGATTTTTCTAACTCACTAATGAGTGACGCTCGCTGACCATTCAGTACACGGCCTAATTTCTTTAATGACTGTACGTAAGCCTTGGAGTCAAGCGTCCCAGTTTCAGGCCCAGGACACAGATGTAGGTGTACTAACAGACAGGCACGTTTTGGTAGTACGGTATGTGTTGAATACGGAAATATTTTTCGTAAGTATTTTAGGGCACGTTTTACCGCTAGTGCACTCAGGTATGGACCATAGTAGGTTGCTCCGTCATCAAGTGGACGGCGCGTCATTGTTACACTTGGATAGGTATTTTTAAAGTCAATGCGTACATACGACTGACTTTTATCATCACGAAGTAGGATATTGTACTTCGGCATATAGCGACGAATGAGTTCAGACTCTAAAAATAATGCTTCGAATTCACTTTCAACAACTTGCCAATCTGTATCAGCTATCTCAGAGACAAGGAGCTCAGTTTTCGGGTCGCGATTGCCTGATTTTTGAAAATACTGTCGAACGCGATTTTTTAATATTGCTGCTTTACCAACATAGATTATCTTTCCCTGTGCGTCTTTATGAAAATACACGCCGGGTGCATTCGGTAAGGTTTTTAGTTTTTTAGCAAGCATTGTATTCATAGGAGTTGTGAATGCATACGTTATGCTGTCTGCATAGCGACAGTACAGCCCTTACAGTATGTTTGCTGCTCGCAAGAATTACAAACAAGAACAAGACGATTGCAAGACATATCTGCACAATTAATATATCGGCTTGTTTTGCCCTTACAATGTACACATGAGCCAATGTCTTTAGATGTTTCACTGAAACGATGGCTCATGCGATCATCAAATATATGTAGTGATCCTTCCCAAAGACCTTCGTCGCCGTACGTTTCACCATATTTAACAATTCCGCCGTCTATTTGATACACTTCTTTGAACCCGCGATTTTTCATCAACGCACTCAGCGCTTCACAACGAATACCACCCGTACAATATGTCACCACGGGCTTATCTTTAATATCATCATACTTATTGCTTTCAAGCTCAGGCAGAAAATCACGAGATGTTTTAGTGTTTGGCACAATAGCGCCTTTGAATTTACCAACTTCAGCCTCGTAAGCATTCCGTCCATCGAAAAACACGACTTCATCACCTTTTTCTTCCAAAAGTTTGTGTAGTGCTTCGGGCTTAAGATGCTTGCCGCCACCAATAACGCCATGTGCATCTACCTTAATTTCATCAGGAGCACCAAAGGCAACAAGTTCATCTTTAACCTTTACGCTAAGCCGAGGGAACGGATCTTCAGTAGTATCACTCCATTTATAGGTAATGTTTTTAAAAATCACTGAGCGATTCATTTCACGTTTATATTCACGAAGGTCCTCGATATTACCGCCAAGTGTTCCGTTGATTCCATGAACACTCACAATAATTCGTCCTTTTAAATTAAGACGTGTACAGAGCTCTTTTTGCCAGCGCATCGTCATACTAGGATCGGCAACAGGAGTAAATTTGTAATATAAAATCACTTTTTGCATACTGTTATTATACACTATTCACCCCTGTTATGACAATTACTGTCAAATGTATCATAAAAATATCTTGTAAATTTTGGTGTGCTTATGGTATAGTTGCGGACAATACTATGATTAATGGAAAGGGCGCAAAAAAAATGAAGACAACAGCAATGTTTAATATGCCAACGAGCGCCCTACGTATGCGCGGCTAGCTCGGCATACACCGTCATCAGATTCTCTTTATAAACAACTAATTACAAAATTAATTATGATGAGTCGAGGAGACTCAGACTATGAAACCCAATAAAATAACTCCAATTCATACACTACGTCTGTATTGGGCAGCAGTAAAAAAATATCCTTCCGCACTGGTGAAAGTGTACGGTCTTCTTCCGATTGCTCAAATAGCCGAAAGTATTCTAAGCCCTTTGCTTATTGCCGGTATACTCACAAAACTCGCACAAGGGAACATTGCAGAGCTTAGTTTTGACAAGGTCGCTCCAACAATTCTTGCAATTATTGGACTTGAATTCTTCTCCCTCATGCTCGGTAATTATGCGATTCGAATTTTTTGGCGTTTTGAAGAAGACGTCATGCGCGATCTATCGATGAATTCATTCAAACATTTATCAAATATGAGCTACAGGTTCTTTAGTGATCGTTTTTCTGGCTCACTTGTAAGCCAAGTTAACAAATTTACCGGCGCGTTTGAGCGTTTTACTGATGTCATGACTTGGAATGTCTACCGTCTTATAGTCATGATAATCGCTACATGTGTTGTACTTGCCCCTAAAGCACCAATCGTTGTTGTTGCGATATTATTGCTTACAAGCATTTATGTACCTACTGTCTGGTTCTTCAGAAAACGATTAACACCACTCAATAAAAAATGGTCTGAAGCAGAAACCAAAAAAACAGGGTTATTAGCAGATACAATTTCTAATATTCTTGCTATCAAAGCATTTTCTAATGAGAGCAAAGAAATTGCACTCTACAAGAAAAAGTCTGATCTAGTGTATGGGCATTCAGTTACAACAATGAAGATGACTATGAATCAAGAACTAATTACTGGATCTATCCAAGTTGCACTTTATATATCTGTAATTGGATTCTCTATCTGGCTTGCTACAACGGGCAGGATAGCTGTAGGCGTCATCTACTTATGTCTTGATTACATTCGGACTATTCTGAACAGATTATGGGATCTGAACGGTACGTTCCGCGCGATTACCCGAGTATTTGGTGATGCTCACGATATGACTGAGATCCTGATGATTACGCCTGAAGTTGCAGATGCTCCTAAGGCGAAGAAACTTCATGCCAAAAAAGGTGTTCTCACATTCAATGATGTAACCTTCTCCTATCCCGAAGCTAAGGAACCCCTCTTTCAAAACTTCAATATGGCAATTCAACAAGGCCAAAGTGTAGGTCTTGTTGGACATAGTGGAAGTGGAAAGACGAGTATTACGAAGCTCATACTTCGATTCATGGATATACAATCTGGAAGCATTGAAATTGATGGCCAGAACATTACACACGTTGCACAAGAAGACGTTCGCAATGCGATCAGCTATGTGCCACAAGAGCCGCTGTTGTTTCACCGTTCTATTGCAGAAAATATTAGTTACGGTAAAGAAAATGCAACGCAGAAAGAAATCGAAGCTGCTGCCAAAAAAGCACACGCGCACGAATTCATTATTGAACTTCCAGAGGGATATCAGACTCTGGTTGGCGAACGCGGGGTAAAACTTAGTGGAGGTCAGAAGCAGCGTATTGCGATTGCTCGCACGTTCTTAAAGGATGCGCCTATCATAGTCCTCGATGAAGCAACAAGTGCATTGGATAGTGAGAGCGAAGTGCTCATTCAGGATGCACTCATGAAACTCATGAAAGGCAAGACAGCAATTGTTATTGCACATAGGCTATCTACGATTCAACGTATGGACTCAGTCATAGTCCTTGCAGAAGGTAAAATTAATGAGCAAGGCACTCATGATGAACTACTGAAAAAAGCAGGTACCTACGCCGACTTATGGAAGCACCAATCGGGTGGGTTCATAAAAGAATAAGTTACAGGGCCGGAAAGTTATTCTGTTTTTTCTTCTGCAGGGCCTGCTTCGGCTTTTGGCTCTTCAGAAGATTCATCAGTTGATTCTTCGGCAGTAGTATCTTCTTCGCTCATTTGTGCCTTAGTTTCTTCAACGACTGCAATAGGATGATCAGGCGAAGTGAGTATAGTAACTTCACTTGGAACACTAATATCGGCAACTGTTAATTTATCGCCGACTTCAGTAAGAGAACTTGCATCGATAATGATTTCATCAATGAGGTCTTTTGGTAAGGCTTCAATTTCAACAGCGTCAAGTTGGCGTATGACCATATAACCTGCTTTTTCTGCTGGGATATCCTCGCTGAGATGTACCGGTACTTCAGTTTGTTGTTTTTCTTTTGCAGAAATGGCATTAAAAACAACGTGGCGTACAGTGTGCTTACGAGGCTCAAAGTCAACGCTCTTAATGAGAGCCATGTAGCTTTTTGTCCCTAACTTCAGCATGACTGGATGATGCTTGCCGGCAGATTGATATACTTTTGTAATAGCAACTGCAGGAGCACTAATATGGTGAGATGGTTTGCCGTGGTCGTGAATCACTGCAGGAACGATTCCGTCACGACGTAGTTGGCGGACACCCTTACCGATAATTTCTCTCGAATCTACGTTTAATGATATATCTTTACCTGACATTTTTTGTACCCTCTCTTTTCAATGCTTTGTAGTATACCAAAGAAGTAAGAACTCTTCCGTTGTTATTTGTACCTTCACAATAGTTCTAGGTGTATTGGGGGTTAATATCGTACAATATTATTGTATGTTTAATATCGAAACACTCATTGCATCGGGCGGAATAGCATTAATAGCAGCAATAGTTTTTGCTGAAAGCGGGTTACTAATTGGCTTCTTTTTACCAGGAGATACATTACTCTTTGGAGCAGGCCTTGCAGCATCCCAAGGGAAGCTCTCACTTCCTTGG